>NZ_JAYMYJ010000146.1:0-41669 GCF_035668035.1 Candidatus Thiothrix phosphatis
CGGCCAGAATTTTTCCAACTTGCAGGGTTTGCCGTCAAACCCTTGCTGGATGGCGGCGGCAATGACAAACTGCTGGAAAGCGTGGCTCCACCACCGGCTATAGCCCCAGCACAACCTGCGCCAGCGTTGGTTGCGCCGGGAGCAGCGCCTGCCCCAGCGGTTCCGCAACCCGCGCCAGCCGTGGCGGCTCCACCACCTGCAGCGCCTGCGCCAGCCCAATAAGGTTGGGAACAGGGAGACATCCTTGATGGGCGTCTCCCTGTTCTTGGTATGGGCGGGGACAGAAGGCTGCTTCCGGAATCAACGCGAGCCATAGAGGGAGTTCAGCCATGCCAGCAAAATACCTTGCCCTATTTATCCTGCCTGCCGTATTCGTGGTGCCCGTGTCATTGGCGGCCAATGCCAGCCCCGCCACCCCCACGCCGATGGCTTGGAGCAGCCAATCCGAAGGCATGCAGGTTTATACGCTGCCTGATGGGCGTTACCATGCGGAAATCAATTACCAGGACAGCGGCGGCGATGGCAGCAGCGACAGCCAGAGTTTTTCCTTTGAAGGCTCGCCCGCAGAAATCCGCGCTCAGATCCAGGCAAGCAA
Organism: Candidatus Thiothrix phosphatis; assembly: GCF_035668035.1. Classification (NCBI taxonomy): domain Bacteria; kingdom Pseudomonadati; phylum Pseudomonadota; class Gammaproteobacteria; order Thiotrichales; family Thiotrichaceae; genus Thiothrix; species Candidatus Thiothrix phosphatis. The sequence continues at coordinate 596 of NZ_JAYMYJ010000146.1, forward strand.
CGCTTTGCCCAAGGAAAAAAAACAGGCATTGCTGCAATCGCTGAATATGCAGGGCGCGCTCTTTAACCAGGCGATGCCCGATGGCAAACCATTTGGCGAGCATTTCCTCAAAAATCCTCCGACGACGGCTGCCCCCGCCAATGGCTCCCTCTTTGATGAGCAGTTTTTCCAGGAATTGTTCAAGGCAATGCCTGCGCTGACGCCGCCCGCCAGCCTTGGCCAAAGCGCTGCAATAGCGCCAGTTCCCGTTAAGCCTGCCGCCAAACCCACCCCGGCGGACAAAAGCGGGCAGGGCAAGGCCGCCAACCCGGACAAGGCTCCTGCCGAAAAGGCCGCCCTTAAACCGCAAGGCCAGGACAAGGCAAAAGCTGCCAAGGCGGCGGATAAAACCAAGCCTGCGGAACCTGACAAGAATAAGGGAAAAGCCAACGGCGAGACCAAGGACTAAACTCACTGGCGTACTCTGCGGTACGGTTCCCGCCACTATAATCCTGCGCTTACTTGAGCCGGTTGCTGGTAATCTGTCAGCAGGCTTTGTATGCTTCGCACTTTTGACAATCAATCAGCTAGCCCGTGAGTATCATGCAGGAACAGTACAACCACAAAGCGCTGGAGCCTGAAATCCAGCAGTTCTGGGAACAAAACCGCACATTTGCAGTGACCGAAAACCCGGACAAGGAAAAGTATTACTGCCTGTCCATGTTCCCGTATCCCAGCGGCGTCCTGCACATGGGGCATGTGCGCAATTACACCATCGGCGATGTGATCGCGCGTTTTCAGCGGATGCGTGGCAAGAATGTGCTGCAACCGATGGGGTGGGATGCGTTCGGCCTGCCAGCGGAAAACGCCGCCATCAAAAACCATACGGCCCCTGCCGCCTGGACGTATAAAAATATCGACTACATGCGCGGGCAGCTCAAGTCCATGGGCCTTGGCTTGGACTGGTCGCGTGAAATCGCCACCTGCAAACCCGAGTATTACCGCTGGGAGCAATGGTTTTTCATCCAGCTGTACGAAAAGGGTCTGGTGTACCGCAAGAAGTCCACCGTCAACTGGGATCCGGTCGACCAAACCGTGCTGGCCAATGAACAGGTCATTGATGGGCGCGGCTGGCGTTCCGGTGCCTTGATTGAACAGCGGGAAATCGACCAGTGGTTCCTGAAGATCACGGCCTATGCCGATGAATTGCTGGAAGAAATCCGTAACCTGCCGGGTTGGCCGCAACAAGTGCGCACCATGCAGGAAAACTGGATCGGGCGTTCCGAAGGGGTGGAGCTTGAATTTGCCCTGGCCGGTTCCAACAGCAAACTGACGGTTTTCACCACCCGTCCCGACACCCTGATGGGGGTGACCTACATCGCCGTCGCCGCCCAGCACCCACTGGCGCTGAAAGCGGCGGAAGCCAATCCGCAGTTGGCGGCGTTCATTGAGGAATGCAAGCAGGTCAAGGTCGCCGAGGCCGATATGGCCACCTTGGAAAAGAAAGGCGTGGCGACCGGCGAAGTGGCCATCCACCCAGTCACAGGCGAGAGCGTGCCGGTCATGGCCGCCAATTTCGTGCTGATGTCCTACGGCTCCGGCGCGGTCATGGCGGTTCCGGCGCATGACCAACGTGATTGGGAATTTGCGCAGGTTTACGGTTTGCCAATTGTCCAGGTGATTGCGCCAGAAGACGGCAGCAGCCCCGACCTAAGCGCCGCCGCCTTCACTGACAAGGGCGTGCTGGTGAATTCCGGTGAATTTACCGGCCTGAATTCAACCGATGCATTTGAAGCGATCGCCAACTGGCTGACGGAAAAGGGCAAAGGCCGCCGCCGGGTGAATTTCCGCCTGCGCGACTGGGGCGTTTCCCGCCAGCGTTACTGGGGTTGCCCGATCCCGGTCATCTACTGCGATGACTGTGGCGTCGTGCCAGTCCCGGAAAAGGATTTGCCGGTCGTATTGCCGGAAGCGGTCACTTTTGATGAAACAGGCGGGTCGCCCATCAAAAGGATGCCGGAATTCTACCAGACGGTTTGCCCCTGCTGCGGCAAGCCCGCCACCCGTGAAACTGATACGTTTGACACTTTCTTCGAATCGTCCTGGTATTACGCCCGTTACACCTGCCCCGGTTATGGGGAGGGCATGTTGAACCCGCAGGCGGCCAATTACTGGTTACCGGTTGACCAGTATATCGGCGGCATTGAACACGCCATCCTGCACCTGCTGTATTCGCGGTTCTTCCACAAGCTGATGCGTGACAGTGGCCTGGTGGAGTCGGATGAACCCTTCACCAACCTGCTGACCCAGGGCATGGTGCTGGCAGAAACGTTCTACCGTGACAAGCCGGAAGGCGGGCAGGAATGGTTTCCGCCCAATGCGGTCAGCGTGGAGCGCGACGACAAGGGTCGGGTCAGTAGCGCGGCTCTATTGGCGGATGGCCAGCCGGTGTTGCCCGGTGGCGTCACCAAGATGTCCAAGTCCAAAAACAACGGCGTTGACCCGCAGGAAATGATTGAGCGTTATGGTGCCGACACCCTGCGCCTGTTTTCCATGTTCGCCGCCCCGCCAGACCAGAGCATGGAATGGTCGGATTCCGGCGTGGAAGGCGCGCAACGTTTCCTGCGCCGTTTGTGGAAACAGGTGTTTGACCACGTTTCTTCAGGCGTTGCCGAAGCTTCTGCAACGGGTAAGCTGGATGATGCCCAACAGGCGCTGCGTCGTAAAGTGCACCAGACCGTACAGAAAGTCAGCGATGACATGGCGCGCCGCCATACCTTCAATACGGCGGTCGCCGCCAATATGGAGCTGCTGAATGAGATTGGCCGTTTCACCGATGAAAGTGCGCAGGGCAGGGCAGTCCGGCAGGAGGCGTTGGAAATGGCGGTGCTGATGCTGGCACCGATCACGCCGCATATCTGCCATGAATTGTGGCGGGCGCTGGGTCATGAGGACGCCATTATCGACGCCGTTTGGCCGGAGGTTGATGACAGCGCCTTGGTGCAGAATACGCTGGAACTGATTGTGCAGGTCAACGGCAAAGTGCGCGGCAAAGTGCAGGTCAGCGCCAACGCCAGCGAAGAGGGCGTCAAGGCAGCGGCGCTGATGAATGAAAATGTGCAGAAATTCCTGGAAGGCGTGACCGTGCAGAAAGTCATTGTCGTCAAGGGCCGTTTGGTCAACATTGTGGCGAACTGATGAAAAGACTGCTGCTCATCCTGAACCTGTTGGTATGGCTGGCTGCCTGTGGCGGCGAGCCTTTCCACCTGCGCGGGGAAAAACCGCTACCGGCCATCCTGGGCCATGGCGTGTATCTGGCGGGCATCGATCCGCGCAGTGATTTCGGCATTGCCTTGCGTGACGGCCTGGAAGACGCCGGGGCAAGCATCAAACAGGATGAGCAGGACGCCGCCACCACGCTTACCATCCTCAACTTGCAGGAAAGCCGTTCCGTGTCCGGCTACTCCTCCACCCGGCAGGTGCGGGAGTTCAACCATTTCGTCAATGTCGACTTCAGGGTCAAGACCCGGGAGATGCCGGAAGGGGTGGAGCGCACCGTCAGTGCGGAACGCTCCCAGGTTTATGATGGCCAGTATGTGCTGGGCACGGCGGAAGAGGAGGCAGTCATCAAGGAAGATTTGCGCCGTGAAGCCGTGCGGCTGCTGTTGTTGCGCTTGCAGGCGGTCAAGCCTTGACCCGTTGCTGGACGATTTTCGCCAGCGCTGACGAATCCAAATCCCCATCCCCCTGATCCACCAGCGCCTGCATGTATTCGGCGGCGCGTTGCGCACCCGGCATGTTCAGCCCCAAAGCCGCGATGGTGCTGGTGACAATGCGCATATCTTTGTTGTGCAATTTGGCCATGAAGCCGGGTTGGTAGTTTTCATCCAGAATCCGCTGCCCATGCAATTCCAGCACCCGCGAATAGGCGAAACCGCCCAGCAAGGCGGCGCGCACCTTGGCCGGGTCGACATCAGCGGCTTTGGCCATTTCCATCGCTTCCGTAATCGCAATGACCGTTTGCGCCGCGACCAGTTGGTTACACGCTTTGGCCAACTGGCCTGCGCCATGCCCGCCAATGTGGGTAATGGTTTTGCCCATGGCGGCGAGGGCAGGGCGGGCGTATTCCAGGTCTTCCGCACTACCGCCGACCATGATGGTGAGGGTTCCGGCAATCGCGCCGACATCGCCGCCGGAGACGGGCGCATCCAGGAAGCGGACGCCTTTTTCCGCCAGCCGGGCTGCGATGTCACGGGTGGCAACCGGGGAAATGGTGCTCATGTCGATCACCAGCAACCCAGGTTTTGCGCCTTCGCCCACACCCTGTTTGCCCAGCAGTACGGCCTCCACATCGGGCGTGTCGGACACCATCGAAATGACAATGTCGGCGTTGGCGGCCAGCGCCGCCGGGCTGGTGTGGAAGCTGGCACCCAGAGCGGTGAGTTCCTGCGCGGATTCCGGGCGGCGGGCGTATACGGCCAGTGGGAAACCGGCCTTCAGCAAGTTTTTGCACATGGGTTTGCCCATAATGCCGGGGCCGATCCAGCCGATGACGGGTTTGGTGGTTTGCATGGGTTTGCCTTCTTGTTCAGGGTAAAAATAACGCCGCACCATAATGGCGGGCAGGAAAATGTCCGTCAAGAACCGTGGGAATGCGGCCATTTCCACAACAGGTGGGAAAATCAGCGGGAAAACCAATGGCATTGGAGCAGGCATAATCGCTGCATCTACAATCGTTGCCTAACCGTATACCTTTGCACGGATATTTTGCTTTAACCTGAAATGGACTGCCTGAACCGGCACGTCAAGGAGTTGTGGACATGCTTAACTGGAATGATGTTCTCCGCTTTGCCAAAGACGGCAACCCTGCGCCAGACCGCATGGTCAGGAAAACCGCAGCGGAATGGCGCGCGCAACTCACGGAAGAACAATATCGGGTCACCCGTCAGCAGGGTACGGAGCGCCCGTTCAGTTCGGCGATGTGCAGCCTGTTCGAGCCGGGGCTGTACAGTTGCGTCTGTTGCGGGACCCTGCTGTTTGACGCCAGCAACAAGTTTGAATCCGGCACCGGCTGGCCTTCGTTTACGCAGCCGGTCAGCAGCAATGCGGTCGCCTACCATGCCGACCATTCCCACGGCATGACCCGGGTTGAAACCACCTGCAATACCTGTGAAGCGCACTTGGGGCATGTCTTTCCGGATGGCCCGCCGCCCAGCGGCTTGCGCTATTGCATGAATGCGCTTGCGTTGAAAAAAGTGACGGCGCAACTGGAAACGGCCACGTTTGGCGGTGGCTGTTTCTGGTGCACCGAAGCGATTTTCTGTGAACTGGCGGGCGTCTATTCGGTGGCGAGTGGCTACAGCGGCGGGCATGCCGACAACCCCAGTTACCGCCAGGTATGCGCAGGCACCACCGGCCATGCGGAAGTCATCCAAGTGCTGTTCGACCCCAATGTCATCAGCTACCGCGACCTGCTGGAAATCCACTTGGAAACCCACGACCCGACCACGCTCAACCGTCAGGGCGCGGATAAGGGAACCCAGTACCGCAGCATCATTCTTGTCCATAATGATCAGCAACGGCAGGTGGCGGAAGAGGTGCTAAAAGCCCTGCAAAGCGAATACCGCGACCCGATTGTGACGGAAATCGTCCCGTTCGAAACCTTCTACAAGGCGGAGGACTACCATCAGGATTACTTCAACCTGAATGCGGGGCAGGGCTATTGCCAAGTTGTCATCAGCCCGAAACTGCGCAAGTTCCGGGACAAGTACAAGGATAGGCTGGCGGGTTAAGTGGCCTGCCACCCCTTTTGGCAGCGGGCGTCTTCATGACGCCCGTTTTATTTTGCAGTGGCGCCCTGCATATTCTGAAGCTATCCTAGTCCTGACAAGGATGGCTGAAGAACACTAAACCGGAACAGGCCGGTGGATTCCTGGCGCTATCCCCAATTTCCATAGTCACCCTGCACAATGATTAGAATTAGCGATGCAAGTGACAAACCTCATACCGTTAAATGGCCGGAACAAACCACTGCGCCAGCACCCCCATCCGAGCGGATGAATGCCCGGGCGCCAAAGGAGACAAAGCATGCAAATCGGAATGATCGGACTTGGGCGCATGGGTTCCAATATGGTTCGCCGCCTATTGCGCGCAGGCCATACCTGTGCTGTTTATGACCGCAGTCCTGAGGCGGTCGCCACCCTCGTCCAGGAAGGCGCGGCCGGGGCGGCCTCCTTACAGGAACTGGTGGCCATGCTTGAGGCACCGCGCGCCCTGTGGCTGATGCTGCCGGTGGCCGTGACCGACCGGGTGCTGGAAGACCTCAAACCGCTGTTGCAGGCCGGGGACATCATCGTTGACGGCGGCAACTCCTACTACCATGACGACATCCGCCGGGCGGAGGCGTTACAGGCCAGCAACCTGCATTACATTGACGTGGGCGTCAGCGGCGGTGTGTGGGGGCTGGGGCGCGGTTATTGCCTGATGATCGGCGGTGAAGCTGAACCGGTGCAACACCTCAGCCCCATTTTCGCGGCGTTGGCCCCCGGTGTGGGCAGCGCCCCACGGACAGCGGGCAGGCAAGGGGAGGCGTCGACCTCAGAACAGGGCTTCCTGCATTGCGGGCAACATGGCGCGGGCCATTTCGTCAAGATGGTCCACAACGGCATTGAGTACGGCCTGATGGCGGCGTTGGCCGAGGGGTTGAACATCCTGCATGGTGCCAACGCAGGCAAACGGGAACACGCTGCTGACGCCGAAACGGCGCCCATGCGCCATCCGGAACTCTACCAATATGATTTCAACCTCATGGAAATCGCTGAAGTCTGGCGGCGCGGCAGCGTGGTCGGCTCGTGGCTGCTGGACTTGACCGCCGCCGCCTTGCAGCATGACCCACAACTGGCCGGATTCGCCGGGCGCGTGTCCGACTCCGGCGAAGGCCGCTGGACGGTGCAGGCGGCAGTGGACGAAGGCGTGCCCGCGCCCGTGATCAGCGCCGCGCTGTTCGACCGTTTCAGTTCGCGCGGTGAAAGCGAATTTGCCGATAAAGTGTTATCCGCCATGCGTTACAGCTTTGGCGGCCATTATGAAAAAACCGGAGGTAACCCGTAATGCCAGCCCATACCCACCAATTGCACCAGGCAGGCGTCAGCTTGTGGCTGGACAATATCACCCGCACGCTGCTGGATGACGGTACGCTGCAACGTTATATCAATGAGTGCAACGTCACCGGCCTGACTTCCAACCCAACCATTTTCGACCAAGCCATCGGCGACAGTTCGGCTTACGATGCCGCCATCCAGCAAAAGGCGCAGGCTGGCGGCAACGGCGAGGAAATATTTTTTGATCTGGCGCTGGAAGACCTGCGCCGCGCCGCCGACCTGTTCCTCCCGGTATGCGCCCGCACCAATGGGCTGGATGGCTGGGTGTCGCTGGAAGTTTCACCCTTGCTGGCTTATGACGCCGCCAGTACCTTGGCGGAGGCGAAACGGCTGCATGCACTGGCGGACAGGCCCAACCTGCTGATTAAGATTCCAGGTACGCCGGAAGGCTTGCCCGCCATTGAGGAAGCGATATTTGCGGGTGTGCCGGTCAACGTGACCTTGCTGTTTTCCTCCGAGCAGTATCAGGCGGCGGCTGACGCTTGGTTGCGCGGGGTTGAGCGGCGCATTGAGGCGGGGCTGAATCCGGATGTGCGTTCGGTCGCTTCAGTGTTCATCAGCCGTTGGGACAAAGCCGCCGCCGACAAGGTTCCGGCCTCCATGCGCAACCAGTTGGGTGTGGCAGTCGGCAAGCGCACATACCACGCCTACAGTGAGTTCCTGAACTCCAGCCGTTTGCAACGGGCGATGAATTTCGGCGCGCAACCGCAACGGCTGCTGTGGGCCAGCACCGGCGTCAAGGATGCGGCGCTTTCCCCCACCTTTTACGCCGATTCGCTGGTTGCCCCGTACACCATCAACACCCTACCGGAGAAAACCCTGTTGGCGTATGCGCAAGGCGGGACGCCCGGCGAATTGTTGGGCGCAGACGGCGGCGACGCTGATGCGGTCATCGCCGCGCATGAACAGGCCGGGATCAGCTACCCTCAACTGGCTGACGACCTGCAACACGAAGGCGCTGACGCTTTCGTGAAATCCTGGCATGGTTTGTTGAAAACGCTGGCTGCCAAAGGGACTCAGCGCGCATGAAAGCAGAAATCAGGCTTCCGCCCACTGCGGTGATTATTTTCGGCGCTGGCGGCGATCTGGCATGGCGAAAACTGGTGCCAGCCCTCTACAACCTATATCTGGACGGCTTTCTGCCAGGGCAATTCGCCATTGTCGGTATGGACGGCAAACATGCGGAGCTGGAGGACTGGCGGGTACGGATGCATGACGGCGTTGACCAGTTTTCACGGCGCGGCAAAACCGATGATGCGCAATGGCAAGCGTTTGTTGCCCGCTTGACCGCTTACCGTTCCGGTGATTTCAAGGATCAGGCCACCTATGCCGGGTTGGCGCAGACCCTGACGGAACAGGAAGCCGCCTGGGGGCAGGCCGCCTGCCGCATTTTTTACCTTGCCACCCCGCCGGTCATTATGGGCGACATCGTGCAGAACCTGGGTCAGGCGGGTCTGGTCAGCGACCCGCAGCGCAGCCGCGTGGTGGTGGAAAAACCGTTTGGCCATGACCTGGATTCTGCCCGCAGCCTCAACCAGGCGCTGCTTGCCGTGCTGGATGAGAACCAGATTTACCGGATAGACCATTATTTGGGCAAAGAAACGGTGCAAAATCTCCTCGCCTTCCGTTTTGCCAACGCCTTGTTCGAACCGGTGTGGAACCGCAACTATATCGACCATGTGCAGATCACGGTGGCCGAACAGGTGGGCGTAGGGCACAGGGGCGGTTATTACGAACATTCCGGCGCGCTGCGCGACATGATCCAGAACCACCTGTTGCAGGTGTTGTCGCTGATTGCGATGGAGCCGCCGGTGGCGTTCGAGGCTGATGAAATCCGCGCCCGCAAGGTTGACGTGTTGCGTGCCATTCGCCCGTTGCCGACGGATGACCTGCATCGGTTTGCGGCGCGCGGGCAGTATGCGGCTGGTTGGTTGGAAGGGGAAAAGGTGGCCAGTTACCGGCGCGAACCAGACGTGGCCGAGGATTCCCCCACGGAAACGTTCGCCGCCCTTAAGCTGTTTGTCGACAACTGGCGCTGGCAGGATGTGCCGTTCTACCTGCGCACTGGCAAGCGTTTGTCGCAAAAGGCTTCCCAGGCGGTGATTAATTTCAGACCAGTTCCGCATAACTCGTTTCCGACCGCCGCCAATCCTGACTGGCGGCCCAACCGCATCGAAATCGACATCCAGCCTGACGAAGGTATTGTGTTGCGCTTCCAGGTCAAGCAGCCGGGCGTTTCCATGCGCTTGTGCACACAGGAAATGCGTTTCCGCTACGCTGACGCTTTTCACCAATCCTCACCGCCGGAAGCCTACGAAACCTTGCTGCTGGATGCGATGGAGGGCGATGCCACGCTGTTCATGCGCGCCGATCAGGTGGAAGTGGCTTGGGGTGTGGTGCAGCCGGTGTTGGATGCCTGGCAATCCGCGCCGAGCGATTTCCCCAATTACCCGGCGGGAACCTGGGGGCCAGAAAGCTCTGAAAGGCTGATTGCACAGGATGGGCGCAGTTGGCTGGAGCCAGCGTTTCCGTTGGAATGAGGGGGGAACCAAGATTTGGCGGGGTTTCAGGCCACCCATAAAATTTGGGTGAAAATGGTTTGGCCTTCCCCCTCCTGGCAATAAACAGGTGTACAATCACGCCACCCTTTATTGTTTTGCCCGGATGCCCAAAATGAGTATGACCCCGTTGGAAAAAGTCGAAGCCTTATACCGGGAACTTGTCGTTTCCTACCACGAAGGCGACAAACGTGAAATCCGGGCGGCCACAAAACTGCTGATGGTTGCGCTTGTCCACTTGAAAGAGCATGGCGGGTTCGCTTGGCAAGGCCTGATCGAGGAATACGTGATCATGCTGAAAAATGACCCTGAGCGCTTCCACAATATGTTGGACGCCAACCGGGGGGAATTCAAGCGCGGCAGTGCCAACACCACCCTCCACTAATAGGTGTTGTCGACAGTCAAGAATTCCTGACGGACTTGATTGCGCAACAACTCAGCAATATCGCGTTGTAAGCGTGGCCATTGCCAAATCATCGGCAGGCTGTGGCGGTTGCGGTCATGCGCATGTTTGGATGGGTCAAAGTAAGCGCGGGCGTTATCCTTGGTCAACACAAACGGCGGCTGCCCTTCCCGCGCCAGCAGGTAGCTGACAATCAAGACACCAGTCCGGTGATTGCCTTCGATAAACAGTTGGGGTGTGCTGAGGATATGCAGGTAAACGCCTGCGGCGCGCTCCCATACCGGTTCATGTTTATTCCGCTCCAGCCACTCTTTCAGGTCACCGAACCCATCTTTTTGCTGGTAGAAACGTTGTTCAGTCGCCTGGATATGCGCTACGTGTTGTTTGCGCTTGGCCAAGTCGTCGCCGCACAAAGTCAGGATATTGAGTTCAAGGATGCGGGCGGAATTGCCCAACATGAAAAGGTCGATATTCAACCGTAGCGCTTCATCGATGCAGCGGTAACCCGCCAGCATATTGCTGACGACTTCATCCGACAGCGCATCATGGGGTGAATCCAGGCGGGCGTTGATTTTTTCAAAGTCAGCCTGCACTTCCCGTAATGACCGTTCAATGGCCGCCAAATCCAGCCGGTAACGGCTGGGTTGGCTAGCATCTTCCTGTGCAAAAATATTCCAGTGCATCGCAACCCCCTTGTTATTTGTTATGGACGCTACTGGCAGGCAGCAGGTTTAACTGAATTCACCGGCAACGTATTCCTTGGTCAGCTGTGCTTGTGGATCTTCGAATACCTGTTTGGTTTTGCCCATTTCCACCAAATAGCCCGTGCGGCCACCTTGGGAAATGTCAACGCCGAAGAAACAAGTGTTGTCGGCCACACGCATCGCCTGTTGCATATTATGCGTGACAAGCGCGAGCGTGTAATGTTCTTTTAGCTCCAGCATCAGTTCTTCGACCTGACGGGTGGCGATCGGGTCCAGTGCGGAACAAGGCTCATCCATCAGCAGCACATCAGGTTCAGTGGCAATCGCACGGGCGATGCACAGGCGCTGTTGTTGGCCGCCAGACAGTGACAGGCCGCTGTTTTTAAGCTTGTCTTTGACTTCTTTCCACAGGGCGGCACCTTCCAGTGCTTTCTGTACACGCTCATCCATATTGCCTTTGAAGCGGTTCAGGCGCAGGCCGAAAGCCACGTTGTCGTAAATGCTCATGGAGAACGGGTTCGGCTGCTGGAACACCATGCCGATGTAACGGCGCACCACCACCGGGTCAACGTTGCGGGCGTAGATGTTCTGGCCGTGGTAGGTCACTTGGCCTTCCAGGCGGAACACGCTGATCAGGTCGTTCATGCGGTTCAGGCTGCGCAGCACGGTGCTCTTGCCACAACCGGAAGGGCCGATGAAGCCGGTGATCTTGTTCTTTTCAATCGGCACGACACTCTTGCGCACAGCGAGGAAATCGCCGTAGTAGATTTTGTCGATGTCGCAGTTAATGACTACAGGGCTGGTAGGCGTGTAGCTGGCTGCGTTGGAAACGGTTTGTTCAATGGGAGCAGTCATGAGGTGACTCCTGAAAAGTTTATACCTTGGCCCTGCCCAGCAGTCGGGCAAGAATGTTGAAAATAAGGACGATAAGCACCAGAACTAACGATGCTGTCCAGGCAAGCTCGATCTGGTTATCGAATGGCATCGCCGAGAAGTTATAGATCAGGATGGACAGCGAGGCCGTTGGCTCCATCACTTCGGAAATGTAGTAGTTGCTGAACAGTGCGGTGAACAGCAACGGCGCTGATTCACCAGCGGCACCAGCGACAGCCAACATGACTCCGGTGAGGATGCCGGGCATGCCGGTTGGCAGCACCACTTTCCAGATGACCTGACTGCGGGTGCAGCCCATGCCATAAGCGGCGTCCTTCATGCGTTGCGGAACCTGACGCATGGCCTCTTCGGCGGCCAGCACCACGGTTGGCAGCATCAGCACAGCCAAGGAAATGCCCCCGGCCAGCGCTGAGTAGCCGAATTTGATGACCAAAATGGAATAGACGAATACGCCCGCCAAAATGGACGGAAAACCTGTCAGGGTTTTGGCCAGAAAACGTGAGAGGGTTGCTGTGCGGCTGTTCGGGTCAAACACGCCGAGGTAAACGGCGGCCAGCGTGCCGAATGGGACACTGATGGCGCTGGCGATGACCACCATGACCAAAGTGCCGATGATGGCGTTGCCGAAACCGCCACCCATTTCAAAACCGGCGGGAGGCAGTGCAGTCAGCGTTTCCCAGTTGATCCGGGTGCCGCCTTTGATGACCAGCATGTAGATGACGGAAAACAACGGCACGCTGGCGAGTATCGCCATCGCCCAGGTCATCCCCGTCAGGAAGATGCTCTTCATGGCGCGGTATTCCAGCGGCTGGCGTTGCAGGTTGTAGTCTTTCACCAGCGTAGTGGCGGAGGACAGAGGTGGATTCGTAGTGCTCATTTCTTGCCCTCAAACTTGCGGACGGTGTATTGCTGGATGGCAAGGCCCGCCACGTTGACCAGCAGGGTAATCACCAACAGCGCCATGGCTGCATACATCAGGCTTTGCACTTCCAGGGTTCCGGCCTCAGGGAAGTTGGAAGCCAGCAATGAAGCCAAGGTATTGGCTGGGGAAAAGATTGACAGGCTGATCTGGTCGACGTTGCCGATCAGCATGGCCAACGCCATGGTTTCGCCCAGCGCACGGCCAAAGCCCAACACCAGGGCGGCCAAGATGCCGGAAGAAGCGGTTGGCAGCATCACTTTCAGGATGGCTTCCCAGCGGGTGGTGCCCATGCCAAAAGCGGCTTCCTTGACCTTATAGGGAATGCGGCGGAAGGCATCCACCGAAATCGCCGCCACGGTTGGCAAAATCATGATTGCCAGCACCAGTGCGGCGGGAGCCATGCCCGGCCCGCTCAATTCGCTGCCAAAGAAAGGGATGAACCCCAAATGCTCATGCAGGAAATTGGCGATTGGGCGCAGGGCTGGGATCAGGATGTAAATGCCCCACAGGCCGTATACAACCGATGGGATGGCCGCCAGCAATTCAACGATGGTGCGGAAAACAACGGCCAGCCGCGCTTCAATGAAGTCCTGGGTCAGAAAGATGGCGATGGAAATGCCAAATACGCCGCCGATCAACAAGGCCAGCAGGGAGCTGTACAGCGTGCCCCAGATTTCCGGCAGGATGCCGAATTCTTCCTTGCCAGGATTCCAGCCAATGCCGGTAATGAAGCCAAAGCCATATTTCTGCATGGCTGGCAACGCCTGACCACCTATTTCCCACAGGATATAGGCCATCAGGATGATAATCAGAAAGGCTGACCCATAAGCGACGCTGCGGAAAAGTGTATCGCTGGAGTAATCGCCACGTGATGGGGGTTTGGTAACGCTGCCAGCAGAAACCGCCTGCTGGAATGGATTCGAAGCCATGTGATGACACCTAAACAACAGATTCGACAGTGGGGAGAAGCCCGGGCTGTATGGCCCGGCCTCCTGGTAAGCAATCAAACAATAAGGACATTATTTGATCATTTGCGAAACTTCACGAACTTTGGCCACTACCTTTTCCGGCAGAGGGATATAACCCAGTTCATCGGCGCTTTTCTGGCCGGTGGTCAGGCCGTATTCAACCACTTCACGCAGTGCTTTGGCTTTGGCTGCATCCTGTTCTGGGTAGAAAATCATCCAGGTGTAGCTGGCGATTGGGTAAGCAGCTTCACCGGCAGGGTCGGTTGCCCAAGCGCGCAGGTCAGGCACTTCGCTGCTTGGCAGTTTTCCGGTCGGGAAGTCAGTGCTGGCCAGTGCGGCAGCGCCGGATTCAGCGCCAGCGGGAACGTATTTGCCAGCTTTGTTTTCCAGTTGGGCAATGCTTTTCCAGCCGCTTAACTTGGCGAAACCGTATTCGACGTAACCAATTGAGCCAGGGGTCTGTTTGATGGTGGCGGCGATGCCGTCATTTTTGGGCGCTTTGACAAATTTGTCAGTGGCAGGCCAGCTTGGGGACTTGTTGCCTTCGCCAACAGCCTTTTTGAAATCGTCGCTGATAGCTGCCAGATGGCTGGTGAACACAAAGCTGGTGCCGCTGGAGTCTGCGCGGGTCACGACCGTGATCGCCTGATCCGGCAGTTTGGCGTCAGGGTTGGCGGCGGCAATTTTCGGATCATTCCATTTGGTGATTTTGCCAGCGAAGATTTCAGGATACACATCACGCGGCAACTTCAGGTCGCTGACGCCGTCCAGGTTGTAAACCAACACGACTTCACCGGCGGTCATTGGCAGCAGGATGGCTTTATTGCCCGCTTTGGCCAGTTCTTCGTCGCTCATGGCAGCGTCACTGGCAGCGAAGTCGACAGTTTTGTTGGTGAAATCCTGGATACCTGCACCGCTGCCTTTGGACTGATAGTCAACACGAATGTCTGAATGGGCAGCGCTGAAATCCTTGAACCACTTGGAGTAGATAGGGAACGGGAAGCTTGCGCCTGAACCTGTCAGTTTGACTTCATCAGCGAACGCGGTTGAAGAAGTGACCATGGCGGCGGATAAACAGGCGGCGATGGCTGCAACCTTCAACGACGGCAAAAATTTCATAACTGAACTCCTGATTGATTAAAACGATGTGGCATCACACAGGAATGTGCATGACAGGCCGCATCATCGTCTTCGAGCGTGACAATTATATGAAAGGAATATGACGAATATGTTAAACGACCGAAGGAAATGGTCGGAGATAGGAAAAAAACGCGCCTGAATTAAAGGGACGAATATCGTCGCCAAGCATGCGCGGCTTTAGCCACGCATGTGAGGCTTTGCGTTAAACTCAATGGGGATAACCGTTAAAAACGGCCACATTATGCGCCTGGTCTTCAACTGTGGTGAGGGTGATGGTGTGATCTTGCCCAGATAGCCCCTCGCCATCGAGGCGGAAAATGATTTGCCGCCCCGTTTCAAGCTCTGGCAACAGCGCCATGTGTATGCCCATTGCCAGTGGGCGGGTGGTGATGGTTTGTTCAGCGATGGTGTCAGTACGCCAATGGATGATGGTGTTGACCGGCAGGCAGAACCCCAGCCGTTTGCCTACCGATAGGGTGCGCAACGGTGCTTGTGGCGACCAGAACCAGGCCTCGGGGTCAGGGCGGACGCCGTGGTAACGCGCCCATACTGGCTCTGGCCTGTCCACCGGATACCCCCTGAGAATGGAGCAGGCCAGTTTGATGTACTCGGCGTGCGCCCACGCCAGTGGCATGGCGGAACCGGTTGCCCGCCCGAGTTTCAAGTTGCGCTCCGGAATGTCCGCCGCGTCCCAGACCTGTTCTGGCAGCATGCCACAGCCGTCGCTCATGCCCGCCATCGCATACAAATAGGGCAGGGCGTCCATCCCCCGGATCAGTTCATAATGCCCACGTTCGCCGGTCAGCAGCGGCCACAGGCGGCCAATGCCATTGCCGTCGTAAGCCTGGCCATCGGCATGCTCGCCATAACCGTCGCTGGTGTAGCGGCGCCAGCAGGAACCCTGCGGCAGGTCGGCCGCCAGCAATTTGTCCACCAGCTTGACAGTGTTGCGGATCAAAGGGTCATCCGGGTCACGCAGCCCATAACGCACCAGTTGCAGGAAATCCACCCCGATCTGCTCAGTTGGCGGCAGGCCAGGGTCAATCAAGTGGTTCTTGATCGGCATTGCCCGCACCAGGGCGGAATCATCCGTGAGCACTTCGGCGGGAATGATGCGCGGGTAATAGGCGTCTACGCCGTGCGCATGGGCAAATTCGGTGTTGCGCACCGCCGCCCAGTTGTCCAATTGCGCATTCCAGAAATCCGCCAGCTCCAGCGCAAAGCCTTCATCCGCCACCGGCAGGAAGCGCGCGCCGGACACCAGCGCGGCGATGCATACCGTCAGGGTGAACGTATTGACGCCGCTGTCCTCTTCCCAGCGGTCTTGCGGGCTGATGGGGCCATGCGTGGCGATGAAGCCCAGCGCCCGCTGCGCCATCGGCCCGACTTCGAGGCCATCCAGCGCGTCACGGTCGGCCAGCGTTCCGGCCAGCAATACTGGGAACGCCACTTGGTCAAGTTGGACACCAGTCCAGTAGGGCTTGCCGCCCAACCATTGGTTCTGGAACCAACTGCCATCCGCCAGTTGCGTGGCCATCAGGTAGCGCAAGATTTCACGGGCCTCGGCGTCACAGCCCAGCGCCAGCAGCGCCCCTGCGCATTCAACCAGATCGCGCGGCCAGACCAGATGGTAACCGGGGCGTTCTTCCTGCGACTCTCCCCAGGGAATGCTGAGGCTGGCGATCAGCGCGCCTTGAAACGTCTGGTCGTGATGGGTGCGCAGCACCATGGCGCTGGTTTTCAGCAAATTGACCAGACGCTCGGGCAAGCTGGCGGTGCCCACCGGGACAGGCAGATGGCAAGTTTGCCGCCAATTGATCCACTGCCCGATATATTGCTGCCAGACGGTTTCAAATGGTTGCAGCAGGGAAGAGATAGCCAGTGTCGCCGCCGCTTCACAGCTGCTGCCGAAACCTAGCGCAAGCACGGCCTGGCGCGGCAGTTCGCCGGTCAGTGCCACCGTGCCGGGGCCGGCGGCGCGGTAGCATTCGTCCAAGCGTCCATGGCGGTTAAAGGTCTGCCAGCCGTCGGAATCCCCTGAAAACCCGGCGCTGCATTGGCCGAATGCATCCTGCTGTTGCGCATCCACCGCCGCCAGCGCCAGCCCGAACGGCCCTTGCCATGCCCATAACACCTTGCGGCTGTGGAAGTGGGCGGCTTCGGCGTAATTGTCCCGGCCTGTACCGCCAAGGTGCGGGGCGAGCAGCACGTAGGGGCGCAGGTTGGCGTCGCCCTGTAGCTTGATTTCCACCAACAGGGCATCGCGGTTAGGCTCCAGGGCAATGCGCTGGGTAAACGTGAAATGGCGGTGGCGGTGGGTGATGGTGACGGCTGGAATGCCTGCCTCGACACATTCCATCTGGCCTTCCAGCCGTTTGAGTTCCTGCCAGAAGCCGTGCCCGTCGCTGATAATGAAGCCAAGGTCGCGGACTTGCGGGATGTCCACGCGTGGGTAGTAGATTTCATTGAGAATGCCTTGGCCGATGGTGAACCACACCCGCGAAGGGCCGAGGCTAGTCCCCACCATCTGTTTGGCACCGTCGCACCAATTGGGCTGCATGCCGGGCATTCCAGGGGCTTGGTCAGCTGTGAAAGATTCATCCATTTATCATTCTCTCCTGTGGCAGTGCATGCTGGTCAGGCTGTGTAGTGCAGGGAACTATGGCGTGATTTTATGTGATTGGTGAATTCTAGGTGATGTTCACTTGTTTGGCGGGGGGTTATTTTTAGGAAGGCATTACCAGCAGGGACGGCGGGAGCATCCCAATCCTGCATTCATCGGGAGATTTCCGTATTACTGTGCTTGCAATTGGACAAGCATCCGCCGCAAGCCCGCCCGCCAATGTGGCAGGGCATAACCCAGCAAGTGTTCGGTGGCGCGCTTGTCCATCACGCTGAAGGCCGGGCGGCGGGCAGGGGTCGGGTATTCCTCAGTGCGTAACGGCCTGACAGGAATGGCTTTATCCAACAACCCGATAGCCAGCGCCTCTTCCTGGATGGCGACGGCGAAATCATACCAGCTTGCCACGCCATTATCGGAACAGTGGAAAATGCCGTGCGGCTTTTGTGCGATAAAAGACCATAGGGTGTCAGCCAGGGTACGGGTCCAGGTTGGCGCGCCGACCTGATCCGCCACCACGCCGAGCGCATCCCGTTCCCGCATCAGGCGCAGCATGGTCTTGACGAAATTGTTGCCATAAGCGGAGTACAGCCAGGAAGTGCGCATCACGCAGGCTTGTGGGCAATGTTCCAGCACGGCCTGTTCGCCCGCCAGCTTGCTGGCACCGTAAACACCCAAAGGATTGGCAAGCGCATCAGGCAAATAAGGGCTGGATTGCAGGCCGTCAAACACGAAATCGGTGGAAACCTGCAACAGGTAAATGCCACGTTGCGCCGCTTCCCGCGCCAGTGCCGCAGCGGCCAGATGGTTGATGGCGTAGGCGCGCCCCACATCGCTTTCCGCCTTGTCGACAGCGGTGTAGGCGGCGGCGTTGATGATGGCGGCGGGTTGGTGTTCCGTCAGCCACGCCGCCACATGCTGCGGCTGGGTAATGTCCAACGTGTCATGGTCAGTCGGCAGCAGGGTAATGTCGGCAGGGCAGGTCGCCTGCAATTCTGAACCCAACTGGCCATTGGCTCCGGTCAATAATACTTTCATGCGAATTTGTCCGCCTCCAGCCAGCTTTTGCCCGCTTCGTCCTTGGCGGACACCATGGGTGCGGTGCCATTCACCAGCGGCCACTCAATGCCCACGGCCGGGTCATCCCAGCGCAGGCTGCGGTCATATTCAGGGGCGTAGAAATCAGTGCATTTGTAGAGGAAATCCGCCGACTCGCTCATGACGTAGAAACCATGCGCAAAACCGGGGGGGACCCACAGCATACGGCGGTTTTCTTCCGATAGCTCGACACCTTCCCATTGGCCAAACGTGGGGGAGGATTGCCGCAGATCCACCGCCACATCGAACACTTTGCCCTGTGTGACGCGCACCAGTTTGCCCTGCGGATGTTGGATCTGGTAATGCAGGCCGCGCAGGATGCCCTGTCTGGAACGGCTGTGGTTGTCCTGCACAAAGTTCAGGTCAAGCCCGGCTTCAGCAAAGGCTTTGGCGTTCCAGGTTTCCATGAAAAAGCCGCGCGCATCGCCGTAAACTTGTGGCTCCAGGATCAGCACCTCGGGAATGGCGGTTGGGGTGATCTTCATTTCAGCAATTCCGTCAGGTAAACGCCGTAACCGCTTTTTTTCAAAGGCTCCGCCAATTGCAGGAGTTGGTTGCTGTCAATGTAGCCCATGCGCCAAGCAACTTCTTCCGGACAGGCAATCTTCAAACCTTGCCGTTCCTCAATGACCCGGATGTAGTTGGAGGCGTCCAGCAACGACGCATGCGTGCCGGTGTCCAGCCAAGCGGTGCCGCGTTTGAGCATTTCCACCTGCAACTGGCCACGTTCCAGGTACATCTGGTTGACGGTGGTGATCTCCAGTTCGCCGCGCGCGGAAGGGCGCACTTCGCGGGCAATGTCCACAATCTGGTTATCGTAGAAATACAGGCCGGTTACCGCGTAATTGGAACGTGGTTTGGCAGGCTTCTCTTCGATGCTGAGTGCCTTGCCATTCTGGTCAAATTCGACGACACCGTAACGCTCCGGATCCCTGACATAATAGGCAAAAACGGTGGCCCCATCGGTCTGGCGGCTGGCTGCCTGCAAACGGACGGACAAGCCTTCGCCATAGTAAATATTGTCACCAAGGATTAGGGTGGCGGGTGAATCGCTGAGGAATTCCGCGCCGATCAGGAACGCCTGCGCCAGGCCTTCCGGCTTGGGCTGGACGGCGTAGTGGATATTCAGTCCCCATTGGGAGCCATCCGCCAGCAGATGCTGGAATTGGCTGGCGTCTTCCGGCGTGGTGATGATCAGGATGTCACGTATCCCCGCCAGCATCAGCACGGTCAGCGGGTAATAGATCATCGGTTTGTCATATACCGGCATCAGTTGCTTACTGACGGCCTGGGTCAGTGGGTACAGGCGGGTGCCGCTGCCGCCAGCAAGGATAACGCCTTTGCGGGTTGGATAATTATTTTGCATGAAGGGTGCGCTTGTCCGCGTGTTTCTCTGTAAAGTTGTCAATTGTAGACAAACCCACAGAAATGTCAGCTTATTCCATGGTGGTCAGAACCATTTGGCATCATACAAACAAACCGCAAAAAGGAGAGAGGAGATGAACAAAACCGTATTACTGCTTGCCTGTCCGCTGTTGTCGGCCCTGAGTGCCAGTGTTTGGGCGGAAGACAGAAAAATTGACCAGGGTCTGCTGGACAATTACCAACCCGAACAAGTTGCTGAGCATGTCTACGTCATTCATGGCCCAACGGCTTACCCCAACAAGCAGAATCAGGGTTTTATGAACAACCCCGCGTTCATCGTGACGGATAAGGAGGTGACGGTGATTGACCCAGGCTCCAGTTCGGCCATCGGGCGGGCGGTGCTGGCGCAGATCCGCAAAATCACGGACAAGCCGGTCAATAAGGTCTTCACCACCCATGTGCACGGCGATCATTGGTTGGGGAACCAGGCGTTCCAGGAAGAAAACCCGGAGGTCAAATTTTATGCCCATCCGAATATGATAGAAGAGGCGAAAAATGGTGCCGCCGCCGAATGGGTCAGCACCATGGACAGCATGACGGAAAACGCCACGGCGGGAACCGAAGCCGTGATTCCCACCGAAGCCCTGACGGATGGCGACAGCTTCGACCTGGGAGGGCTGACGCTCAAGGTGCACCTGATCACCGGCAAGGCGCATACGGATACGGACGTGATGTTTGAGATCCCCGAGGAAAAAGTGCTGTTCACCGGCGACACCATCAACAACAAACGTATTGTGCGCATGGACGACGGCAGTTTCGCCGGTGGCGTCAAGGCGGCGGATTATGCGATGGGGCTGGATGTGGACAAGGTTGTCCCTGGGCATGGGCACAGCGGTGGCAAGAACATGCTGGCCTATTACCGCGATTATTTGAGCAAGGTGTACAACTCGGTCAAAAAGATGCGTGAAGACATGGAGCCATTCGAGATGAAGCCGAAGATTGAAGCCGAACTCACGGATTACAAGGGGTGGCCCGGCTATCAGGAGGAACTCGGCAAGCACATCAGCCTGTCGGCGCTGGAGGCGGAGCAGGAAGATTTCTGACAAGGGCTGAAACGGCAAAGCCAACGAAAAGGGGATCAGTTGTATCCCCTTTGTTCCGTCAAATGTTTAGTGGGGAAATCACGCCTCATACCCCAACACCGGAGCCAGCCACCGTTCCATTTCCTCCATGCGCATACCCTTACGCTTGGCGTAATCCTCCACTTGATCCCGCGCAATCCGGCCAATGCCGAAGTAGCGCGAATCCGGGTGGCTGAAATACCAGCCGGAGACGGACGAGGCCGGGTACATTGCAAACGAGCTGGTCAGCGTCATGCCGGTATTCGCTTCCACTTCCAGCAGTTCCCATAGCGTGGCCTTTTCGGTGTGGTCTGGGCAAGCTGGGTAGCCGGGGGCAGGGCGGATGCCTTGGTATTTTTCGGCAATCAGCGCGTTGTTATCCAGCGTTTCGTCAGTGGCATACGCCCAGAATTCCTTGCGTACACGCTCATGGATACGTTCCGCCAATGCTTCGGCCAAGCGGTCACACAGCGCTTCCAGCATGATGGCGCTGAAATCATCGTGTTTGGCGCGGAAAGCCTCCAGATGCGGCTCGATGCCGAACCCGGTGCTGACCGCAAACACACCCATCCAGTCCGCCTTGCCGGAACCTTTTGGCGCGACGAAATCGCCCAGTGAGTAATTCGGTTGCTGCCCGTTACGGTCCATCTGCATCCGCAGGTTGTGCAGGGTGGCGCGCGGCTGGGTACGGGCTTCATCGGCATACACCACGATGTCATCACCCTCAGCATTGGCGGGGAAGAAACCGACCAGCGCTTTCGCCTGCACCCATTTTTCCTCAACCAGTTGCTTCAGCATGGCTTGCGCATCGGCATACAGTTTGGTCGCTTCTTCGCCCACCACGTCGTCGTTGAGGATTGCCGGGAACCTGCCCGCCAGTTCCCAACTACGGAAAAATGGCGTCCAATCGATGCGCTCCACCAGTTCTGCCAGCGGATAATCGTCGAACTTGAGGATGCAGCCAGCGCCGGAATGCAGCAGCTCCGCGCCGTCAGGGATGACAGCCTGTTGTTGCTGCTTGGCTGCCTTCTGCTCGGCAATTTTTGCCTGCAATTCGTGGGCAACGCAGCAGTACGTCTTTTTCCCCTCCCCCCCTGCGGGGGAGGGGCTAGGGGTGGGGGGGAGACAAGCGTTCAGCAACACCGGCTTCGGCGGCGTGTATGCTTTCCAGTCGGCCTTGAACGCATTCGCCCGCGCATCCGCAATGCCCACCAGTTTGCGTTCGGTCTGGTTGGCGGCGCGCTTCACCCGCACCTGCTCATATTCGGTGCGGATATTGGCCACATAATCCGGCTTCTGCTCTTTGGAAAGCAGCGCACTGGCGACGCCAACCGCGCGGGATGCATCCTGCACATACACCACAATGTCGTTCTGGTATTGCGGCTCGATCTTGACCGCTGTATGAATTTTGGACGTGGTTGCCCCACCAATCAGCAGTGGGATATGGAAACCTTGCCGCTGCATTTCCTTGGCCACATGCACCATTTCATCCAGCGATGGCGTGATCAGGCCGGAAAGGCCAATAATGTCCACCTTTTCCTCGCGGGCAACTTGCAAAATCTTTTCTGCTGGAACCATCACGCCAAGGTCAATGACTTCGTAGCTGTTGCATTGCAGCACCACGCCGACGATATTCTTGCCGATGTCATGCACGTCGCCCTTGACGGTCGCCATCAGGATTTTGCCATTGGCCTGCACGTCGCAGCCTTCCTTTTCGGCAGCCATGAACGGGTCGAGGTAAGCCACTGCCTTTTTCATCACGCGCGCGGATTTGACCACCTGCGGCAGGAACATCTTGCCTGCGCCGAACAGGTCGCCGACCACGTTCATGCCGTCCATCAGCGGGCCTTCGATGACCAACAGCGGGCGGCCCAGTTTCACACGGGCTTCCTCGGTGTCTGTGTCCACGTAGGCATCGATGCCCTTGACCAGCGCATGTTCCAGACGTTTTTCCACTGGCCAGCTACGCCATTCAAGGTCTTCTTTTTTGGTTTCCGCCGCGCCGTCGCCCTTGTAGTTGGGGGCAATGTCGAGCAGACGCTCGGTTGCGCCCGCATCCTTGTTCTGGATCACATCTTCGACCGCATCGCGCAGCTCGGCAGGCAGGTCGTCGTAAATCGCCATCTGCCCGGCGTTGACGATGCCCATGTTCATCCCGGCCTGGATGGCGTGGTAGAGGAACACGCTGTGGATGGCTTCGCGCACCGGGTTATTGCCCCGGAACGAGAACGACACATTGGAAACGCCGCCGGAAATGCTGGCATACGGCAGGTTCTGCCTGATCCAGCGGGTCGCCTCGATGAAATCCACCGCATAGTTGTTGTGCTCGTCGATGCCGGTGGCGACCGCGAAAATATTCGGGTCGAAGATGATGTCTTCCGGCGGGAAGCCGACCTGTTCGGTGAGGATTTTGTAAGCGCGGGAACAAATTTCGACCTTGCGGGCTTCGGTGTCCGCCTGACCTTTTTCATCGAAGGCCATCACGATCACTGCGGCTCCATAACGGCGCACCAGCTTGGCCTGATGGATGAATTTTTCCTCGCCTTCCTTCATCGAAATCGAGTTGACGATGCCCTTGCCCTGGATGCATTTCAGGCCAGCTTCGATGACTTCCCACTTGGATGAGTCGACCATCACTGGCACCCGCGCGATGTCAGGTTCAGAGGCCACCAGATTGAGGAAGCGGGTCATTTCCTTCTCGGCGTCGAGCAAGCCTTCGTCCATATTCACGTCGATGACTTGCGCGCCGTTCTGCACCTGATCCAGCGCCACCTCCAGCGCTTCGCTGTAACTGCCTTCCTTGATCAGGCGCTTGAACTTGGCGGAGCCGGTGACATTGGTGCGTTCGCCGACGTTGACGAACAGGCTGTCCTTGCCGATGTTGAATGGCTCCAGCCCGGACAGGCGCATTTCATGCGGCAGGTCGGGAATCTGGCGCGGTGCAATCCCATCCACGGCCTTGGCAATGGCGGCGATATGCGGCGGGGTAGTGCCGCAACAGCCGCCGACGATGTTCAGGAAGCCGCTTTGCGCCCATTCCTTGATATGCCCGGCGACTTCATCCGGCCCCATGTCGTATTCACCCATTTCATTCGGCAATCCGGCGTTGGGGTGCGCGGAAACGTAGGTGGCGCTGACGCGGGACATTTCCTCAACGTATTGGCGCAACAAATCTGGCCCGAGCGCGCAGTTGAGGCCGAAGGACAGCGCATCGGCGTGGGACAGCGAGTTATAGAACGCTTCAGTGGTCTGGCCGGACAAGGTGCGCCCGGACTGGTCAGTAATGGTGCCAGAAATCATGACCGGCAGTTCCAGCCCGTCTTCGTCGAACACCTGCTTGACCGCGAACACAGCGGCTTTGGCGTTGAGCGTGTCGAAAATGGTTTCGATCAGGATGATGTCCGCGCCGCCCGCGATCAGGCCACGGGTGGATTCCATGTAATTTGTCACCAGTTCGTCGAAAGTGACGTTACGGAAACCGGGGTCGTTCACATCCGGGGAAATGGAGCAGGTGCGGCTGGTGGGGCCGAGCACGCCCGCAACGAAACGCGGTTTGTCCGGCGTGCTGTATTCGTCAGCCATGGAGCGAGCCACCTGTGCCGCCGCCACATTGATTTCGTAGGCCAGTTCCGCCATATCGTAGTCGTGCATGGAAATGCGCGTGGCGTTGAAGCTACAGGTTTCGAGGATGTCCGCGCCCGCTGCAAGGTATTGGCCGTGGATTTCGCGGATGACTTGCGGCTGGGTCAACACCAGCAGGTCGTTGTTGCCCTTCACATCCGTATGCCAGTCGTGGAAGCGTTCACCGCGATAATCGGCTTCCTGCAACTTATAGCGCTGGATCATGGTTCCCATGGCACCATCAAGGATCAGGATACGCTGGGAAATGGCATGCTGGAGTTGGGCTGTACGGTTCATGGTCGACACTGAAATCTGATCAAAAGGGAGGGTATGGTAGCAGAAACCCGCATAGTTCCCTATCCGTAATGGGCAGTTAAGCTTTTTTCAGTGATGGTTTATGCTGCGTATTTCAGGATCACTGAGGAGAGAGGGAAGGCATGTCAGCAGAACATCCGATTATCGCCATCACAGGAGCTTCCGGAGCGGGTTCCAGCGCAGTTATCAAAGCGTTGGAGCGCATTTTTTATCGTGAACGCATCAAGGCAGCCTATATCGACGGCAGCGCTTTTCACCTGTATGACCGCAAGACCATGCGTGAAAAGGTGCGGCAAGCCAAGGAAGAGGGGCAGGTGTTGAGCCATTTCAGCCCGGCAGGCAACTGCCTGGACAAACTGGAATCCTTGTTTTTTGAATATGCGGCGGTAGGCAGGGGCGTTTATCGCCACTACCTGCATACCCAGGAGCAGGCCGATCGGCATGGGCAGGAGCCGGGGACGCTCACGCCTTGGCGGCAGATGGACCCTGACACCGACCTGTTGCTCTACCGGGGGCTGCATGGCGCGGCGGTCATTGGCGACATTGATATTGCCCAATACCCCGACCTTGGCATTGGCATGGCACCGAATGCGAACCTGGAGTGGATACGGAAAATCCAACGCGACAGCAGCATGCGCGGCTACAGCCGGGCTGAAGTGCAGGAATCCATCTTGGAACGCCTGCACGACTATGTGCACTACATCACGCCACAATTTTCCCGCACCCACATCAATTTCCAGATGGTGCCGATCGTGGACACGTCTGACCCGTTTGGCGATGAGGAAGCGCCGGAAGCGCAGGAATGTTTCCTGGTGATGCGGTTCACGCCGCCATTTTTGCCGAATTTTGTGCCGCTGTTGCGTGATATTCCCGGTGCCTTTATGTCGCGCCGCAACACCCTGGTGGTGCAGGGCAGTAAAATGGGCACAGCCATTGAGCTGATCCTGATGCCGATCATTCACGACATGATCACCAAAAGCCGCACGTTGCGCGGCATCGCCAGTGTTCCGGAAGACCGTGGCGCGGGTGTGCTGGGTTTGGTGGAATAAACGGCTGTCGCTGGTGCCGGTAAAGCATTGCTATGGAAGCCATTCCCATTGGTTATTGCAGGCAGATACGGCGGCGACGTAAAGTGAGGCGCTTTATTGCATGTAAATAAAGCGCTGTCATGTCTGAGTTTCTGGGTGTCTTAAGCTTTTCTTTTTCAGTCACCGGGCCGATATTCATCATTCTGCTGCTGGGCGTATGGTTCATGCGCATCGGCATCCTGAATGAGGCATTCATTGAAACCGGTTCACGGCTGGTGTTTACCGTCGCCTTGCCAGCCCTGTTGTTTGTCAGCATCAGCAAGACGCACTTTTCAGCAGCCGCCAATTTTGACCTGATTATTTTCGCGGCAATCGCCACTGTCCTGAGCGTGGTGCTGCTGGAAGCAGCCACGCATTACCTGATAATGCCCGCCGAAGACCGGGGCGTGGTGGTGCAGGGGGCGTTCCGCTCCAATATGGGCATCATCGGGCTGGCCTATTGCGTGAACGCCTATGGCGACAACGGGCTGGTGGCCGCTTCGCTGTATCTCGGCCTGATCACCATCCTGTTCAATGTGCTGGCGGTCATCACCCTGAGCCGCTCCCTGCACAAAAGCCAGGGAGTGGGCAAGGTGGTCAGGGGCATTGCGACGAACCCCCTCATCATTGGCATTTTGCTGGCCCTGCCGGTGTCGTATGCGGGCATAAAACTGCCGACGGTTTTGCTGGAATCCGGCGAATACTTTTCCAAAATGACCCTGCCGCTGGCTTTGCTGTGCACGGGCGCTTCGCTGGATTTCCATAGCCTGCGGCAGGAAATGGGCAAGACGCTGTTCGCCAGCGTCAGCAAACTGGTGTTGACGCCGTTGCTGTTTGTGCTGGGCGGCTTATGGATGGGGTTCCGGGGCGTTGACATGGGAATCCTGCTGCTGATGTCATCAGCACCGACGGCGGCGGCCAGTTACATTATGGTGCGGGCGATGGGGGGCAATGCGCCGCTGGCGGCCAATATCATCGCCTTGACGACGCTCGGGTCGGTTGTCACCACCAGCATCGGCATTACGGTTTTGCGGGGGCTGGGGTTGATGTGATATTGGCCGAGGCTGGCCGGTACAGGCGCAGCGCATTTTCCCACAGCACCTTGTCAGCATTGCCTTTCCCCAATACGTCCACCACCAAGGCAAAGTCCGTGTCCTGATAGGGAACCGGGCGCGCGGGTGGAGGGCAGGTCGGTGCCGAACAGCAAAGCGTCCGGATTGGCCGCGAACAAGGTTGGCAGCGCTTTGCGCACATCAAAATCTACCCGCCCAAAGCCGGTCGCCTTGACGCAGACGCCCCGTTCCACCAATTTCAGCAAGGTTGGCAAGCCCGCTGCCGACAAGCCCAGGTGATCGATGCTGACAGCGGGCAACTTAAGCAGGGTTGGATACAGATCCGGCAATTCACGCGCATCCACATACAGCTCCACATGCCAGCCGACCAGCTCATGAACCCGGCGGGCGAAATGTTCCAGATGGCGGCTATCTTCTGAACCGCCGCGCTTGAGGTTGAAGCGCACGGCGCGCACACCAGCCGCACCCAGTCCCAGCAATTCCGCATCGCCCACGCTGGCAGGCAATTGGGTGACGCCGACGAACGTCGGGCCAAGCCGTCGCAGCGCCGCCAGCAGGTAAGCCTGGTCGAACGCCTGGAAAGACCCGGACACCACAGCCCCTCCCGCCAGTGAATACCCCTGCATCCGCTGCAAATAATCCTCGCAGGTAAAGGCGGGCGGCAGATAGCCATGGTTGGGGATCAGCGGAAAGCGTGGGTCAATAATGTGAAAGTGGGCGTCGAACAGTTTCATGTTTTCCATTCGCAGGCAGATGGGCTAAGATTCCGCCCATTTTACACAATAAGCGGACCCCACCGTGATTTATCGCAAGGAAATTGATGGGCTGCGCGCCGTCGCCGTCCTTCCCGTCATCTGCTTTCATGCTGGATTTGCCTGGTTTCCCGGTGGTTATGTGGGGGTGGATGTGTTCTTTGTCATTAGCGGCTATCTGATCACCTCCATCATTCTGGAAGAACTGGAAGCCGGGCGTTTCACGCTGGCCGGGTTCTACGAACGTCGCGCCCGCCGCATCCTGCCCGCGCTGTTTTTTATCCTGCTGGCCTGCCTGCCGTTCGCTTGGTGGCTGCTGCTGCCGGAAGAGCTGGAGGGTTTCGGTGACAGCATCATGGCGGTGGCGGCGTTTGTCTCCAATATTTTGTTCTGGTTGCAAACCGATTATTTCGGCCCGACAGCGGAGCAGATTCCGTTGCTGCATACCTGGAGCTTGGCGGTGGAGGAGCAATATTACCTGCTGTTTCCGCCCTTTATGCTGCTGGAGTGGCGGTTGGGCAAGGGCTGGCTGGCGGGGATGATCGCGTTGGTCGCCTTGTTGAGCCTGGGTTTTTCGGAATGGTTGTGGCGGCAATCGCTGGAAGCCAATTTCTACTTGATCCCCAGCCGTGCCTGGGAATTGATGAGTGGGGCGCTGGCGGCGTTTTACCTGCAAAGAAATTCGCCAGGACAGGGAAGGGCAGCGCAAGCCGCCAGCTTGGCAGGGCTGCTCTTGTTGGGGTATGCCGTACTGTTTTTTGATGCAGGTGTCCCGTTCCCCAGCCTGTATGCGCTGGTTCCGGTGGCGGGGAGCGTGCTGCTGATCCTGTTTGCTTCAGCCTCCACCTGGGTTGGGCAGATGCTTGGCAATCGGGTGCTGGTTGGGGTTGGGTTGATTTCCTACAGCGCTTATTTGTGGCACCAGCCGGTGTTTGTGTTTGCGCGCATGCAAAGCCTGGATGAGTTGGGGGTAGGGGTGATGGCGGGTTTGAGCCTGTTGTCGTTGCTACTGGCCTGGTTTAGCTGGCGCTGGGTGGAAAAACCGTTCCGCGACCGCCGCCGTTTTACCCGCCAGCAGATTTTTACCGGCGCGATGATCGGCAGTTTGTTGTTCCTGGCGATTGGTGGCTGGCTGGTGTGGGCGCAGGGCGTCCCTGGCCGGTTTGCCGAATGAGGGCTTGCAGCCGGAAACCCCGTGGGGGTTTGGTGCTAGACTTCCGTTTCATCCCCAAACTTGGCGCCTGCTATGCAACCTGACAACAACTCCTCTTTGCAATGGTTTTTTGCTTGCCCCCAATTCATTGAACCGCTGCTGGCCGATGAGCTGGTTAGCCTCGGCGCGGAACAGGTGAAAATCGGCCATGCTGGCGTACAGGCGGCAGGCGACTTGCGGTTCGGCTACAACGCAATGCTATGGAGCCGCCTTGCCTCCCGCGCCACGCTGCAACTGGCGCAGGGTTTTGGCAAGGATCAGGCGGAATTGGAGCTTCTGATCCAATCCATCCCTTGGCATGAGCATGTACGCCCGGATGGAAGCCTGAAAGTGCGCTTTTTCGGGCGCAATGATGACATCCGCAATACCCAGTTCGGTTCACAATGGGTCAAAGACCAGATTGTTGACCAGTTCCGCCGCAATCATGGCGAACGCCCCAGTGTCAGCGACAATCCCGACATTGTCATCGTGGTCAACTTACACAAGGGCAATGCCAGCGTCGGCATTGAACTCAACCAGCAAAGCCTGAGCCAGCATGGTTACCTTGATCCGGACACGCATCAAGCCCTGCGCGAAAACCTTGCCGCCGCCATCCTGATCCGCGCCGGATGGCCTGTCCTGCTGGCGGGTGGCGCTGAACCTATCAAGCTGTTTGACCCGCTTTGCAGCGCCAACGCCATCCTGATCGAAGGCGCGCTGATGGCGTTTGACATCGCCCCCGGCCTGTTGCGTGGCAGGACTGTCGCTAGCCGCTGGGTGGGTCATGACGCCGCTTTGTGGGAAACCCTGCGCACAGCCGCCCGGCAGCGTCAGGCGGAGGGGATCAGCCGCGCCAGCCGCTACGCTTTCAGTGCCACCGGCAACCCCGCCGCCATCCTGAATCTCCGCACTGACTGGCAGGCAGCGGATTTGCCGATGCAGCTACTGAACACTTTTCCTCCTGAGAACACAGGGTCGGGAAATGGAGAGGAGGATCTTGCCAACGGCTTGGTAATTACCCACCTGCCTTATGATGAAACCAGCCCCGCCGTGGCCTTGCAACCGGTGTATGCCAATTTGGGGGAACGTTTCGCCAGTTTGCCAGCAGGTTTTCGCGGGGCAGTCTTTACGGACGCCAAATCGCCAATAGCCCTGACCAATTTGTTCTACAGCAAGGAATACCGTCTGCTTAACGGCGAAACGGAATGCAAAGTCTATACATTTGATAACCTGTTACAAAAAGAACGTACAACCCATTATTTCTCCGAAGATTTGGCCAATCGGATCAAAAAGAACCTGCGCAAGTTAAAGCCCTTTATCAAGCGCGCCGACAGCAACGCTTACCGGGTTTACGACGCCGACATCCCCGAATACGCCATCGCTGTCGACCGTTACGCCGATTGGCTGCATGTGCAGGAATATGCCCCGCCCAAAACCATTGAGGAAAAGGTGGCGAAACAGCGCCTGGAGCAGGCGTTGATGACCTTGCCGGAGGTGTTGGGGACGCCTCCCGGACACATTGTCCTCAAACAGCGCAAACAGCAGAAAGGCCACAGCCAATATGAAAAACAGGGCAGGGTGGAGCAATCCCTGGTTGTCACGGAACATGGCGTCAGGCTCAAGGTGAACCTGACCGATTATCTTGACACCGGCCTGTTCCTGGACCATCGGCCAATGCGTCACTGGATGCAGCAGCATTCCCTCAGAAAAAGCGTGCTTAATCTGTTTTGCTATACTGGTGCTGTCAGCGCCCATGCGGCGGTCGGTGGAGCCAAACAGGTCGATAGCGTGGATATGTCGGCCACTTACCTCAAATGGGCGGAAGACAACTTTGCCTTGAATGGCTTACGGGCGGAACCCTACAAATACCGTTTCATCCAGGCTGATGCCGTGGAATGGCTGGAGCGCTGCCGGAACCGTTACGACCTGATTTTTCTGGACCCGCCAACTTTCAGCAATTCCAAGCGGATGGAGGATGTGTTTGATGTGCAGCGTGATCATGTCCGCTTGATCCGTTACGCCATGCGCATTTTGGAACAGGACGGAACCTTGGTGTTTTCCAACAACTTCCGCAAATTTAGGCTTGATCTGTCACTTGAGGCCAATTATCGGGTGCAGGATTATCGGTTGCAGTCATTGCCGGAGGATTTTCAGCGTGACCCGAAAATTCACGGCTGCTGGCTGATTCGGCACAAGTGAAGGCTTTTCAAACAATCAGCAGGGGAAATAGCTCTTATGGAAATGAAAAACAAACTCGGAATAGCCGCCGTGTGCACAGCGTTATCATTGGCGCTCAACGCTTGTGGCGGTGGCTCCAGTTCAAGCAGCACGGCTTCGGTTGGTACGACAACCGGGGGCTCTTCAACTACTGCGTCGACATCCAACAGCACGAACAACGGCACAACCACGACCACAACGACCACTTCCCCATCCACCACGGATACACCGGCAACCCCTTCAACCCCAGCCCCAACGCCGTCGGCACGTTATGCCAAGCTGGATGCACAGGGGAATGAATTTGCCCGCCACCGCCACTTCATGGGATTGTGTCAAGGATAAAGACACAGGGTTGGTATGGGAGGAAAAAACCGATGACGGTGGCTTGCGTGACAAGGATTGGCGTTACCGGCATTTCCACAACTACGGTGGTTACGCTTCTTCCGTGGATTACAATGGCAATGTCCTGTGCCAAAACCTAGGCTCCTCATCCTGTGACGCCTACACCTACGTGAATGCATTGAAAGGCGCGGCACCCTGCGGCAGAAACAACTGGCGGTTGCCTTTGATGGAGGAACTGCTGGGGCTGGTGCAGATCAATGCCAATGAACAACGCCCGAATATTGACCTGAGCTATTTTCCGGAAACCGCCAACCTTCCTGGCAAGGCGGCTTATTGTTCCGAAAACATGAATACCTACAGCACCTGCGGGGAAGGGTATGTGATTCCGGATGGCGTCGACCCCAACGCCCGCACGGAATGCAATTACCAGGGTGTCGATTATGGCTTGGCCATCCGGGCGGATAATCCCCGTGGCGACAGCATGGTGGCTTTACGCTATTACGGTGAAGTCCAGGATGGCAAACCTGTTTACCCTAATGCCAATTGGATTTGTTATACCCGTCTGGTCAGCAGTCCCCAATAAAAAAGGGCGGCTATATTCAAGCCGCCCTTTTAATTGAATCGCGGTAATGTCTTACTTTTGCGCCAATTGAACCCGGATGCTGAGTTCGCGCAATTGTTTGGGGCTGACTTCCGCAGGCGCATTGGTCAATGGGCAAGCCGCTGTCTGGGTTTTGGGGAAGGCCATGACGTCCCTGATGGATTGGCTGCCGGTCATCAACATGATCAAACGGTCGAGGCCAAAGGCCAAGCCGCCGTGCGGAGGGCAGCCGTATTTCAGCGCATTCAGCAGGAAGCCGAATTTTTCTTGCGCTTCCTCATCGGAGATGCCTAACAGCTTGAAGACGGTTTTCTGCATTTCCATATTGTGGATACGCACAGAGCCGCCCCCGACTTCCGTACCGTTCAGCACCATATCATAGGCGATGGAAAGCGCTTCGCCTGGATTGGCCAGCAATGCTTCCGCCGAGCCTTTGGGAGAGGTGAACGGGTGGTGCAGGGCAACCCAACGATTTTCCTTTTCATCCCACTCGAACATCGGGAAGTCGACCACCCACAGTGCGGCCCATTCGCCCTGCATCAGGCCGCGATCCTGACCCAGTTTGACACGCAGCGCGCCGATCGCGTCGTTGACGATGCGCGCCTTGTCAGCACCAAAGAAAATCAGGTCGCCAGTTTGTGCGCCGGTGCGCTCCATAATGCCCGTGACGGTTTCATCCGGCAGGAATTTCAGGATCGGGGATTGCAGGCCTTCGCGGCCTGCGGTGGCGTCATTGACCTTGATATAGGCCAGGCCTTTCGCACCGTAGCGACCGACAAATGTGGTGTAATCATCAATTTCCTTACGGGACAGCTCACTGCCGTTAGGTAGGCGCATGGCCACCACGCGGCCTTGCGGGTCTTTGGCCGGGCCGGAGAAAACCTTGAATTCGACATCCTGCATCAAGTCGGAAACTTCGATGAACTCCAGTGGGATGCGCAAATCCGGTTTGTCAGAACCAAAACGGCGCATGGCTTCGGAGTAGGGCATGCGTGGGAGCGGATCAGGCAATTCAACCCCGAGCGTTTCCTTGAAAGTGGCGCGCATCATGGCTTCCATCAGGTTCATGATGGCGTTGTCATCCATAAAGGATGTCTCAATATCCAACTGGGTAAATTCTGGCTGGCGGTCAGCGCGTAAGTCCTCATCACGGAAGCAGCGGGCAAACTGGTAGTAACGGTCCATACCGGACATCATCAGCAACTGTTTGAAGAGCTGCGGCGATTGTGGCAATGCGAAAAAGGAACCCGGATAGGTACGGCTAGGCACCAAATAATCGCGGGCACCTTCTGGCGTCGCCTTGGTCAGCATCGGCGTTTCAATGTCGAGAAAACCATGGTCTTCGAGGAAACGGCGCAGGAAGCCGGTCACTTTGGCGCGGGTCTGCATGCGCTTTTGCATTTCCGGGCGGCGCAAGTCAATGTAACGGTAGGTCAGGCGGGTTTCTTCGTTGACGCCTTCTTCGTCCAGCTGGAATGGTGGGGTTTCGGCGGCATTGAGGACATTCAGTTCCAAGCCGAGGATTTCCACCTGCCCGCTACGCAAATTGGCGTTTTCAGTGCCGGTAGGACGGCGGCGCACCTTGCCGACAACTTGCAACACGTATTCATTGCGGACGCGTTCTGCGGTACTGAAAACATCGGCGCGGTCAGGGTCGAAAACTACCTGCACCAAACCTTCACGGTCACGCAGGTCAATGAAAATGACACCACCGTGGTCACGGCGGCGGTTTACCCATCCACACAAAGTAACTTGCTGATCCAGCAGGGCTTCGTCCACCTGCCCGCAATAATGGCTACGCATTGTTGATTAGTTCCTGAAAATCCGGTTGCTTATTCTGTAAAGGCGGAGATGTTAAGCCCTGACAGCATTATACGCAAGCCGGATTCAGGAGGGTGTGCTTAAGGTCACAAAGTCGAAAGTGTTGCGCCAGCGGAATACATATTGGCGTCCAAATCACCGCCGACATGTTCGTATTCGCCGCGTACTTGCCAGTTGTCATTCAGTTTGTATCCTACCCCTACGCCGGAAAGGACATCAGTCCCATCCATGGCAGAAGTCCTCGTGCCTGCGAGGTCAGCTTCCGCCCGCCAAGCCATCAGGCCGACTTTGCCGGTCAGGGAGGTGGTATCGTTAATGGAATAAGAACCTATTGTCGACATTGCAATGCCAGTTCCTTTCACCACGGCTTCTTTTCCTGTGGTTGCATCCGTCCCATCATTGTTAAAGATGTTGTAATAACCACCTTCGACGGCAATGTTGTCATTGAACTTGTAGCCGCCCAGCAATTTCCAGCCGCTGCTGTCGCACTCCACGCCTTGGAAGTTACATCCAGCTTCGGATTTAAGCAGGCTATAGCCCGCATAAAATTGTCCGGGTTCTTCTTGGTCGGAAGCAAACAAATCCTCAGCCAGCACAATATGGGGAGCCATCGCTAGGCTAAACAAGCCTAACAAGAGTGATCGTTTCATTGGGGGTATCCTCTTTTATGCCCCCCCTTGACCAGATGGAAAGGGGGGTGGATGCGGGATTCCAGGGTTTAGAAAGTTGAGAAAGTTGCGCCAACAGAGTACAGGTTGGCGTTCAGGCCATCGAAGTGCTCAACTTCACCACGAACACCCCAGTTATCATTGATTTTATATTCAGCGCCTGCCCCGAGAGAAAGATCAACGCCATCAGTGCTGGATTCTTGGGTAACTGTCGCATTTTTGACGCCAACCTGCTGGACTGTGGCAGTCGTGTCCTTATTCCATGCCATTAAACCCGCTTTGCCGAACAGGCTGATTTCATCAGTGGCGGCAGTGCTGGCGACGCCAGATACGTTAAAACCCGTTGCTTGCGTGGAAATGGAAGCCCCATTGGCGACATTATTGACGCCAGCAATGACAGGGATGATTCCGCTTGAGCCGCCATCGCCAAAATCGACATAAGCGCCTTCCACGGCCAAGTTTGGTGTAACTTTGTAACCACCAAAAACCTTCCAGCCGCTAGGGGTAGGGCAATCAATATTACCTAATAACGCACCCGCTTCGTCTTTTACGGAATTACAGGTGCCGTCGCTGGTTTTGCCAATACTGGCACCACCATACATAGTGCCTGCACCTTCTTCGCTAGAACCCCCAAACAGTGAACCACCACCAGCAAACACGGAAGAACTTGTGAAGGCAGCCAACATGGCTGCGAACAGAATGGATTTTTTCATAATGCTTGTGACCTTTTATTGTTGTAATTAAGCAACCCCCATTATTTTATTCTGGTCGATATGAAAGACGCAATCAGCGCCTTATTTTTTCCGATGAGTGGCCGGAAAGCGGAGTGCCGGGTAAAAACCCGGCAAAACAGGCAGGGTTAGTCGGCCTTGCAGGCGGGGCAGGCCCCTGTCCCACAAGCTGCCGATGGCGCATCATTGGTGGCAAGATTTTTTTTGCCTCCGCTTTTAAAGTCTGTTTCATACCAGCCGCCCCCACCCAAACGAAACGCAGCCGCGGTCACTTTTTTTGTCAGTGATGCCGTATTGCAGGATGGGCAATCAGTTAGGGGGGCATCCGACATTTTCTGCAGGGCTTCCAATTCGTGGCCACATGAGTTGCATTGATAAGCATAGATAGGCATATTTTTATCCCATTACTGTATATTAGAACATGGTAATAATAGAGGTGGCATTGCTTGAATTCAATGAATCACGCTACATTCCTCCCTTCATAAGCAAGGATTAAAGGAAACATGCGTAACGTACTGATTACCGGCTGTTCCAGCGGCATCGGCTACTGTGTGGCGAAAGGCTTGCGCGAGCGCGGTTACCAGGTTTTTGCCTCTGCCCGCCAGGAAAAAGATGTCGAGCGTTTGGAAGGGGAGGGTTTTAAAACCCTACAGTTGGATCTTGCTGATCCGGAAAGCGTGCAGGATGCGGTTTATGAGCTGATGTTGCGCACCAACAGCGAACTGTATGCTGTATTCCATAATGGGGCTTACGGCCAGGCTGGCGCGCTGGAAGACATTTCCCGCGAAGCCTTGGAAAGGCAGTTTGCCGTCAATGTGTTTGGTTGGCACCAGTTGACGAACATGCTGATGCCAATCCTGCGCCAGCGTAACGAAGGGCGCATCATTTACAATAGCTCTATTCTTGGCTATATCGCGTTGCCGTTCCGTGGTGCCTACAACGCCAGCAAATATGCGATTGAAGGCATAGCGGATACTTTGCGGCTGGAATTGGCGGACACCGACATCAAGGTTTGCCTGATTGAACCGGGGCCTATCGAAAGTTCTTTCCGCATCAATGCCTTGCAGTCCCTGAAAGAACACGTCAATATCGACCAGAGCGTACACCGCCTCAAGTATCAGGGTGCCATTCGCCGTTTGGAAAAAGAGGGGCCGGCAGCGCCATTCACCTTACCGCCGGAAGCCGTGTTGAAAAAGGTCATTTGCGCATTGGAAAGCCCAAATCCTAAAGCGCGTTACCCGGTAACCATGCCTGCGCATTTATTTTGGGCATTGCGGCGGTTTTTGCCTGAGCGGTGGATGGATAAAATATTGCTACAGGTTGCAAACAGTGAAAATCAATAGGTTATGACATTATATGAATGATGTGTTGGAATATCTTTTTTTTACTTCTAAGGTCGCTGACAAATTTATCCAGGTATTGCGTGAGCACAATCTTGACTACGAACAAGACATTGAGCCTGTGCAGAAAGCCATAATCCTGAAAATTTCCGAAGGCGTTATTGATGATGGGCTTTGGGATGAATTGGACGCACTCTACGATGAGTTGAGCACAGAGGATCAGGCTGTGTTGGAAGCAGGGCTTGAAGATGAAAGCTCCAAAAGCGCCGCAGGTATTTACCTGCAATTATCCGGAGGGAAACAAACCCTCGCACAGGTAAGCCCTGATGTGATGAACCGTATCCTCAGCGTCATCAGCATGGACGAGCTTAACGCGTTTGTGGACACAATCGTGCGGAGTGTGGAAAACCCCGACGATTCACCGATCTGCGAACGCTTTTGCAAAACCTAGTTTGCCCAGAATTGGGTTTTACATTGTCGGCAAAAATAAAGCTTCTTGTGGGTAAATAGTTTGCGGAAGCGGGGAAGACGGCTTTTGACCAAAGCAGTGGCGCTCGAACAGACCGGGCAGGATAGGGTGTCATGTTTATGAAACGGTTTGCTTTGATGGTGCGCCTGATGCTGATATGTAACGAAACAACCTGACAATTCCATATTGAAAGTTTCTCCATTCATTGGGGCAACACCACTTAGCTTTGACTAGACCCTTTACAGTATAGACCATGTCAACGTGAACGCCCCATGTAAACTATTTAGACAAGATCATTTCATCTTAGTTCATAACATACATATTATGTTTATTTAACATAATACACATTATGCGAAATTGGCGATTATCTTTGTAGCAAGCTTACTGCTTGTCACCCAGAGTGGAAATTTCCATTCCAAAACACTGCGGCAATGGACTATGCCATCCCTTTTGATCAGGGGAATTTCTAATGGACACAAGAAGGCTTATCACACCTTGGAAAGGTTGGGCTTGGTACGATGAATTGTACCTGGTCGACCCGGATGGAACACGTTACAGCCAGGACATGATCAAGTGCTCACCTTGGGCAATGGAACTTGCACACCAACTTTCCGGCTCACCACTTCAAGTATTTTCACTAAAGGCTGAGTTGCAGCGGCGGCTGGCAACACCACCACCTGAGATTGTAATCCGTTGGGCGGGTCAAGAAACCAGAGTTTCACCACCAGGGTGGAAGCTAAAAACTTAACTTCCCAAGACATCACCGAAACTTTGGGCAATTCCTGCAATTGGCTTTCATCCAGGAGGATTTCAACCTCTTCCCTGCCCTTGCCCTCTTTCGGTTTTTGTTCGCATTCATCATTACGCAAATCATGCGACATGGGAACGCCCCCACAATAACCATAAGCAAGGCGGCGCTGGTAATCAGGATCAGAAGTTTGAGGTTTGCTTTCCATACGGTTGCTTGTAATTGTTCATGTCAGGTTCATCATACCAACAAAGCCAAGATGGAAAATTGCCAATAGGCGGACGGTATTGCCTACGGATTTACCTTGCCAGGAACTGAAACGGATAATCAGCCTGCCCCACAACCAATAAAAGACAAGTAAACCCCCCATGAAAAAATGCATCCCATTCGTTGCCGTCATGGTTGCCTTCAGCGCAGGCAATGGCTATGCAAACATTAACGACCAGTGCCAATATCTGAGTGACGAAAACGACAACAGGAATGAAACACGTTGCCAATGCTACACAAGGCAAGCAGATTATTATGAAAGCAGGATGCGCGCCGGATATGCCGCCAGTGAATATGACCAACTGGAGGAGAAACGGAAATACTTCAAGGACAAGGCATTCAACTGCAAGCCTAGGAAATAGGCTTTGCCTTGAACTGGTGTTCACGGGATAGGATGCGGATACTGAAATTCCAGCTTCCAAACTCCCCACCCCACTTTGAACAAAAAAACTTCGTGGACAATGCCATTGCGGGCTTGTTTTCAAGCCCGCAATGGCCTGTTTGTCCCAAAAATACACCCAAAATGTTCAGTTTTTAAGCTAGTTTTTGCACTTATTTGGTGCAGTGATCAAATATTATATAGAAATATGAACGCACACTTAACGAAAAACCTAGGGTTAACCCTAATTTGAGTATAAAAATCTAACAGAAAATGCCCGTTTTTCCCATGTTTTCCCACTCATGGGACAAAGTGCCGGTGTTACAAGACACCGGCACAAACACATTTTTTTTCCTGTGCTGCTGAAAAGGCAATTCAAAGAGGGGGCATTGCTGCGCAACCGGGCTGCTACGGGTTGCGCTGCGCTCCAGCCGCCATGGCGGCCAAGCCCTGCACATCCCTTGCCCTTCCGGCTTCCAGCCGGGCGGGGTTTCCCCGCACCCCACAGCCAGGAAAACCGGGAGGCCAAGCCACCAGCAGAACCACAAGCGCCCACAAGCCCACGCGCGTTGTGCCACTGTTGCACCGTCCACGCTTGCGCTGCCATCGGTGCCAATCCATATTTTGCCCTGCACGCAGGACAAGGCTGGCACTCGCAGGCATCGCCAGCGATCCGGGACACCCTCCCCACAACGTGGTTATGCTGGCGGCCTGCCCCGCCCCAACCCAACTCCGAACAACCACCGAAGAAGAGACGGCGGCCGCTGGCCGCCGTCGAAGAGAGGCCGCCCGCAAGCGGGCGGCCAGGGGCAAACAACAGGGGCAGCCACCGCCCCAAAAGCGACCGGACCAGGAAGAACACAAGATCGACTTGCCTGTGTCTATTCGACCGGTAAAAACCGCGACCAGGAAACACCCAAAAAGATGCGCTTACCAGCGCAAGAGGCTTTCAGGGTGGCGGGCTGGCAGGGATTCCCTGGACAACAAACGGCAAGCCACGGACAAAGGATTAACTACGAAGGCTTACGGAGCGCGGTAGTGCCAGATTCTGGCGATGCCGAAGCGGCTACGCCGGATTACGCGGGTTGGAAACTGTTACACATTTCAGATACTCCCCGCCGCTACTTTCAAGAATGCCAACACACTTGGCCACATGCCAGCCATCGCCCGCCGCCGCAGGCTAAGGCAAAAAGGAAAGTCCCCAGCTCAAGCATTCAAACGAGAACCGCATCCAATACCCACAAAACCAGTCATATTTCATGAGTGCACCTTATTTGTGCATCTCAATTTAGGCGGAATTAGGGTAAACCCCAGCATGAAAATATACCGTTCATCGATGGCATGTTTATTGCGTTATTGACCTGAACAGTTGTTAATCAGAATTGAGATTGAGAAATTAGAATATTTTTTATACAGGTGGTGGTGGAAAGCTGGAAAAGACCAGAAAGCCCATAACCCACACTGGGATCCAGAACACCTAAAACCCACCAGTTGCCCCCCTGCCCCCTCCTCGCAAACCCACACAGATCAACAACACAATCAGGGCTGCCCCGCCCGGCGCGGGCTTCGCAGGCTGCGCCCGCTAGGGCGGGGCAGCCCCCTCTGGCTGACTGGATGCAACTTGCGTTGAATTCGCTGGCGAGGCATCTGCCTTGCTATCGGGCGGCAGTTCTTCTTCACAGAACGCATAGGAGGTTACGCCCCCCGCTGACAAGATAAAGTAACAGGGCGTCAATTGGGAGACGGAGAGGCCAAGCCCAGCAGCTTGGGAGTCGGACAGTTCGAAATACTGGCCACCATTGAGGAACACACGCAAGAAGAAATGCTTGCGGCTACCCACTGAGTAAGTGCCAGTGATGAGGATTTTCTGAGAGGCCGTCAAGAAGCGGAGACGAGGAGGAAGCGCAGGGACAGCGCCAGACCCCACAACAG
This sequence comes from Candidatus Thiothrix phosphatis, assembly GCF_035668035.1. Lineage (NCBI taxonomy): Bacteria > Pseudomonadati > Pseudomonadota > Gammaproteobacteria > Thiotrichales > Thiotrichaceae > Thiothrix > Candidatus Thiothrix phosphatis. The sequence goes on from NZ_JAYMYJ010000146.1 coordinate 41,063, forward strand.
CAGGACGAAAACCAGGAGACGCACCAGGAGCAGACCCAGCCTTTTTAGAATCCACAGCACCAGATGCAGGGACGGTTTCAGTATGTGTGTTGTGCAAAGTCTTATCGACGATTTTAGGAGTGCCCATACTGATGGCAGCAATAATGACAAGTACCAGGAAAACAAGCAGCCCCAATATTTTAGGGTCCTTAAATAGCGACTGGCCCGCAATCGTGTCTGAATGCTGGCCGGTAGCAGTTGACTGGTAAAGATCGAAAACATAAGCCGGAATCCTTTTGCGCAGGATGGAATAGAAATCGGATGGCTTGCCGTTAGTGTCGGCAGAGTGATAGCCCTCAACGTAACGGCCTTTGAAGAAACGGCCAAGGGTGGCCAAGTTTTTATGCTTGTAAGCCGATTCAGAACAAGAACGGACTACCGGATGGACTTTGGAAATGTTGGGGGATGTGACGACAAAATCCCAATTCTTGTGCCGGTGCTTTTCAAATGCCAAGGCAATTGTCAGAAAGCGCCCGTCAAAGTTGGCCTGATCTTGCCCTTCGGGATAATCCAATTTTTTTAATCTATTGGGAAATCCCCCGGCTTTGCCGGGGAGACGTGCATAGTT
>NZ_JAYMYJ010000147.1:0-41601 GCF_035668035.1 Candidatus Thiothrix phosphatis
GTCAAACTATGCACGTCTCCCCGGCAAAGCCGGGGGATTTCCCAATAGATTAAAGCATCTTATGCAAATATATCGAATTGCTTGTATATATTAATTGACAATGCCGCATTTGCAGTGACGAATAACTATTCAGAAAATGAAGAACCATTCATAGAAGTATCAATCTATAGACAAAACAGTTCCATTGTCATTGACATAAATGATAATGGAGAAAATATTTCAGAATCTATTAAGAGTGTTATTTTTTATCCAGGAATATCTTCCAGAAAACAATATGGTGGCACAGGATATGGGTTATGGCGAGCTATGGCAATTTGCAAATCAATGCATGGGAACCTTGAGTTAATAGATAACTCAAATGCTGTTAAAACCTTTAGAATGACACTACCGGATAACCAAATCACCAAGAAAAAGTTAGCCTATGTTATAGATGATGAAACTTCTTGGGTGAGAATCATTAAACGGTGGCTAGAAGAAATTGGATATAACGTAAAAACTGCAAATAACTATGAAGACGCCATCTCTTTAATAAAAGAACCTGAAAACGATGTATCATTAATAACCTTGGATATAGCTTTAAACGCCATCGACTCATACAACATTGATGGTCTTAAACTAATCAACCTAATAAAGGAAAGTTTAAAAAATACGAAATTAGTTGTAATATCCGGCCTTGTGGACAAGGCAGAACAATACACAAATCAAATAGATTTCTTACTGGAAAAAGTTAGCGATCATGGTGCTATTGATAAAAATGTATTTCAGTCATTAATAAAACAGCTAGAGAAATAAAATGCAATACAAAGAACCAGTATTTAAAATTTTATTAACCAGTTCTACATCTAGTGAATCAATTAAGGCCATTGAAGATAGAATTCATACTGCATTTAAAGACTCAGGAAAAAAAGCTTCAATAGACTCGTTCGAAACATGTGACAAAGCATTTTATAGCATAAAAACCCAAACTAATGCTTATGATTTTTTTGTTATAAATACAGAGAATCCACAATGCTACGGACACTCATTGATTGATTATATTGGATCATTCCCCCAAAACAAAAATAAAACTAAACTACTGATAAGTGGCAGTATTGCAAATATACACTCAAAAAACTATATTGGATCCAAACAATTCTACTATGTTCCAGAAGAAAAGTTAATCCAAATACATGCAACTGAATTCAACAATACAGAAATTTTAAAAAAAATCATCAAAACTTTTTTTACTGAAACACCAACTTTGTATATCTCCTACGGAAATGACCCTAAATTTACATCTAGAGAAATCATTGAAGAGTTTGATAAACTTGCAAGAATAGCCATCCCTCATTTTAATATATTATTTGACTTTAAAAGCTTAAAAATTGGAAGCGATGTAAAACAGTTTATGAATAACATGAAAGATGGCGACATTGTTTTGCTCATAATAAATGAAAAATATTTTAACTCTCCGTATTGTATGGAAGAGTTAGTTAATATGTTTGAAGCTTTGCATGGACGGATTTACCCACTATTTCTTGATTCAGGAAGATCATTTTATGACTCAAGAGTATATAGCACTATATTAATGGAGTGGATACAAGATAAAAAACATTTAGAAACCCAACAAGAACAAATAATATCGTTAGGTTCAAGACGAGATCAGAGTATTGACACAGATATCCACTTAAGGGACAAAATAATAGAAACCCTTCCAAGGTTTAGAGAATATGTCTTGCATTTTTTTACTGCCCCCATTGATCTTTACAGACAAGAGAAATACCTAGATATTTTTCAAAAAATCACTAATGATTTAAAATATAGAGATTACATAGACTTTTACGGCTCTGAAGAAGAAATGAAAAAAGCCCTACAAAACTGCTCCATTAAAAACATATCAAGTTAATCAAAAAATATAAATTCATACAAAAACCATCTTCACCTTATTTCTGGACTATAGCGTCGGTATAATATAAAAATTAATAAAACCCACCTCACACAATAAGCAACCCCACCACAAACAAAAAGAAAACAATCGCCCCCATTAAAGCATTCCAGCTAAACCTTCCCATCTTACTGGAATAAACCTCAGAGACTTCACCGGCTGGCACCCTTGTTTCCCCATCCCATGATTTGATGGTGACAAATCCCGGCACATGCTCAACCGAACTAGCCCGATACACAGAACCATCCTGCAGTATCACCCGGTAATGGTGTTTCATAGCCCTCTCTCCTGCACTGATGATAAAAAGTACACTCGCAGGAACAGGTTAGCCTACTTTAATGGCAGCGTTAATCGGATAGTTGTGATAAATATCATGTTTCTTATAAGTTACAACTAATTAATCCCCACTAAATTCCCACATCCGGAAAGCAGGCCATTATCAGCCAACCACTTCGCCAGCGCCACCAAACCCAGCATTCCCAGATAAAATGGCCACACCGCCAACGACAGCAACGCCTCCAGGAAAGTGCGTGGCAATTTGCCATTCGTAATGACCTTGTAAAGCTTATCCACCGTCAAGACGCCATTGTGCAAATCATTGAGAAAACTGTTATAAGCCGCGCGGAACTGCTTTTCCAACGCCAGATAATAGGTATCCAGAAAGCAAAACAGGATGATCGGGATGCCCGCCAGTATCGCCGCCTGATTAATGCCATCCTTGGCCACCACGACCAGTATTGCCGACACCAACGTGACAGCCCATTTTTTGCACTCGGCGCTATTCCCCGCCATTCGGTTGATGATGCCCTGATACATGTCGATATGCTTCATCACCGCACCGGAATCTGGTTTCAGGAAATCGTTCGCATCGCTCATCGCGCATTACCTTCAGCAAATTGTCCAATTAAGATCAGGATAATTGACATCCGCCTTCCAGCACAACACCCGTGCAGCTGTGGCTGCGTCTTGCGCTGCGGCATGCATTGGCCAAAGCCGCTTGACTAAACCCCGGCTCTCTGGACAATCCGGGGTGATCAATCCAATTTTGCGACAACCCCAAGGAAAAACCATGTCCCACTTGCAGTTCAGCCTGCTCGCCACTGACGGAGCCGCCCGCCGCGGACGCCTGAGTTTCCCGCGCGGCACGGTGGAAACGCCCGCCTTCATGCCGGTCGGCACCTACGGCACGGTCAAGGCGATGACGCCGGAAGAATTGCAGGGCATCGGCGCGGAAATCATCCTCGGCAACACCTTCCACCTGATGCTGCGCCCCGGCACTGACATCATCCGCCTGCACGGCGACCTGCACGGCTTCATGCACTGGGAACAGCCGATCCTGACCGACTCTGGCGGCTTCCAGGTGTTCTCGCTGGCGGACATGCGCAAGATTTCGGAAGAAGGCGTGCGCTTCCAGTCGCCGGTGGATGGTGCCAAGGTGCTGATGACGCCGGAATCCTCCATGCAGGTGCAGCGCGAACTCGGCTCCGACATTGTGATGATTTTCGACGAATGCACGCCTTACCCGGCCACCCCCGACGAAGCCCGCCACTCGATGGAACTGAGCCTGCGTTGGGCGCAACGCAGCAAGGCGGCGCACGCGGGCAACCCCTCCGCCCTGTTCGGCATTGTGCAGGGCGGCATGTATGAGGAACTGCGCAAGGCTTCCGCCCACGGCCTGCTGGAAATCGGTTTCGACGGCTACGCCATCGGCGGCCTGTCCGTCGGCGAGCCCAAGGACGAACGCGACAAGGTGCTGGAAGCCACCCTCCCCGAATTGCCCGGCGATCACCCGCGCTACCTGATGGGCGTCGGCAAGCCGGAAGACATCGTGGAAGCGGTGCGGCGCGGCGTGGACATGTTCGACTGCGTGATCCCCACCCGCAATGCGCGCAACGGTTTCCTGTTCACCCGCTATGGCACGCTGAAAATCCGCAACAGCCAATGCCAGCACGACACCCGCCCGATTGATGAGCAATGCGGCTGCTATACCTGCCGCCACTATTCCCGCGCCTACCTGCGCCATCTGGACAAATGCGGGGAAATCCTCGGCGCACGCCTCAACACCATCCACAACCTGTATTACTACCAGGAGCTGATGCGCGGCATCCGCACGGCGATTGCTGAAGGCCGGTTTGAGGATTTTGTGCGGGAGTTTTATGCGCTACGCCAGCAAGATGACTAACCAGGCGTCAGGCGGATGCAATGCCAGCAGGGGACATGCAGCACCGCTGACATCCCACAAACAACGCCCGGACTGACCCGGAGGCCGCCGCGTTGCATTACCGGACAACCATAGACGGCCTGCGGGCCGTGGCGGTGCTTGCTGTCATTAGCTACCACGCAGGCTTTTCCGTCTGGGGGGAAAGCGCACTACCGGGAGGTTTCCTGGGCGTCGACGTGTTTTTCGTGATCAGCGGCTACCTGATTTCGGGCCTGCTGCTGGCGGAGTTGGAAAACACTGGGCGCATTGACCTCAAGCATTTTTATGAGCGCCGGGCGCGGCGTATTTTGCCAGCCCTGCTGCTGGTGATGGCGGTTTCCCTGCCATACGCCTGGCGTTATCTGCTGCCCGACGGCCTGATCGAATACGCCCGGTCGATGCTTGCAACCCTCGCGTTTGTCTCCAACGGCTTCTTTTACCTCACCACCACGGCATATGGCGCGGAATCAAGCCAGCTCAAGCCTTTGCTGCACACCTGGTCGCTGGGGGTTGAAGAGCAGTTCTACCTGCTGTTTCCCTTGTTGCTGCTGCTGTTCCGCCGCCGTCTGCAACACTATCCGTTGCGGATCACCTTTGGGACGCTGCTGGCGAGTTTCTGTTTCAGCTTGATTTACAACGGGCGTGACCCGTCCCTGAATTTTTATCTGCCGTTTTCGCGCGGCTGGGAATTGCTCACGGGTACGCTGGTCGCCATCCTTGAGCGGAAATATCCGCCCCCTGGCAATCGGTTCGCCGCCGAAGCCATGCCCATGATCGGCCTGGGCATGGTGTGCTACGCCATCCTGTTCCTGTCCGGCGAAACCCACCACCCCGGCCTCCCCACACTGGTTCCAGTTGCTGGCGCGGCGCTGATCCTGGCCTTTGCGCGCGATGATGGCGTTGTCGGCAGGCTTCTGTCCCTGAAGCCGGTGGCATTTACCGGGCTGGTTTCCTATTCGCTGTATTTGTGGCATTTCCCGGTGTTCGCCTTCATGCGTATCCAGCACGCCACGCCGTCCAATGCGGAAATAGCCCGAAGCCTGCTGACCGTTTGCCTTCTGGCGGTGATCTCCTTTTATGGGGTGGAGCGCCCGTTCCGTAACCGGCGCATGGTTCCCCTCCGGCTGCTGGCGGTTTCCTTGGGTGCGGCGGGTGGCCTGATCCTGGCGGCCAGTTGCTGGTTTATCAGCGTTGACGGTGCGGTGTCCCGCCTGAATGGGGCCGCCCTGAATTTTTACCAGCATTTCAGCCGGAACGAATGGGATCGCCTGGAAGGTGAAAATGGCTCCAGCGGGGAAAGCCTGCATTTTGGCCGTAAGCGCGCGACCTGCGACCGGCGCGACCCGCCACACGCCTGCCAATTCGGCGATGGGCGTTTCGTCACCCTGGGCGACAGCTTTGTCGGCCACTACGAATACGCGCTGCTGGAGCGCCTCAGACAACGCCAGCAGGGGCTGCTCAGTTTCAGTTATGCGCAGTGCCCCTTCGTGGCGACGGATTTATGGTTCGGCGACCACGCGGAATGCCCCCTGGTCAACGAGCGCCGCTGGGCGATCATCAAGGGTTTCCACGAGCAGAAAATTTTCATTATTTCTGCCAATGAAGGCTTGTTCCTGGACGCCAAACGGCGCACCCGGAACCCTTTGCAGGACGGGCGGAATGAAATCCGCGCAGGCGAGCCGGTCGCCGCCCAGCAAGTCTGGGACAGCTATTTCGCCAATATCCGGCAGTTGCTGGCGCTGGGGCACAAGGTCATCCTGATCCGCACACTGCCGCCGCCTGACGGCATTGACGCCAAACAGGCCTTCTTCAATGCGCTCAGGGAGGCGGGCGCGGTCACGGTTCCCGTCCGTTATTCCAGCGTCAATCCGCAGGCAGTGCTGGAACGGGACAATAGCATTTACCCCGATTTCCATGCAGACAACCTGCTGGTCATCGACCCGGTCAACGCGTTGTGCTCCCAGCAGGGTCGGCTTGGCCAATGCATGGTCATCGCCCCGGAAGGGGCCCTGTATAACGGCGGCGGACATTTGTCCTATTTCGGTGCCAACCGGATACTGGATGACATGTTCCGGAAAATGGCCGAAAAACACTGGTAGCGGCGTAAACACTAACCCTCAATGGTGAAAATGGTTTGCCTGGCACCATTCCACTATCATGATGGAAACAGACATAAAACAGCCACCAAAGGAGCCCCCATCATGTTCAAGGCGCTGATACTTACCCAAATCGAAGGCAAAACCACGGCGGAAGTCCGCCAGATCGGCATTGACTCGCTGCCGCCGGGCGAGGTGCTGGTGGATGTCGCCTACTCCTCCGTCAATTACAAGGACGGCCTGGCGGTCACCGGCACCGGCAAAATCATCCGTTCCTTCCCGATGGTGCCTGGCGTCGACTTCGCCGGGACGGTGGTGGAATCCGCTTCCGACCGCTTCAAGCCGGGCGATGAAGTCATCCTCACCGGCTGGGGCGTGGGCGAGCGCCACTGGGGCGGTTATGCGCAGAAAGCCCGGGTGCAGGCCGACTGGCTGACGCCCATGCCCAAGGGGCTGGATGCGCGGAAAGCCATGATCATCGGCACCGCTGGCTTCACCGCCATGCTGTGCGTCATGACGCTGGAGGAAGCGGGTGTGAAACCGGACTCCGGCGATGTGCTGGTGACGGGCGCGGCGGGTGGCGTGGGCAGCGTGTCGGTGCTGCTGCTGTCACAGCTTGGCTATCCTGTCACCGCCGTCACTGGCCGCCCGGAAACGCAGGAGTTCCTCACCGAGCTGGGCGCAAAAGACTTCATCGACCGCGCCGTCATGCAGGAACCAGCCCGTCCGCTGGAAACACAGCGCTGGGCCGGGGCGGTGGATGTGGTCGGCGGCGACATCCTGGCGCGGATACTGGCGGAAATGGCTTACGGCGGCGCGGTTGCAGCCTGCGGCCTGGCCAACAGTCACGAACTGCACACCACCGTCATGCCCTTTATCCTGCGCAACGTCAGCCTGCGCGGGGTTGATTCCGTCAGTTGCCCGCAGCAACGCCGCATCCAGGCATGGGAACGGCTGGCCGAGCTCCTGCCGGAATCCGCCTACGCCAACATCGGCTGCGCCGTGGCGTTGGAAGAAGTCCCGCAAATCGCGTGGGAAATCATCGGCGGGAAAATCCAGGGGCGGATGCTGGTCGACCTGAACTTGTGAAGCGAGGGCGGAACATGACGCAAAAAACCCCGGTTTACCTGCGCTTCGCCAGCCAGTACGCCGAACAACTGCGCACCGGCCTGTCGGCGGTCGTCGCCATTGACGAAACCTTGTGGGTGGCCAACGACGAAACCACCAGCGTGGAGCGCCTGAGCGCGCAAAAACCCGACCATGACGGCAACCCGCAATACGGCGGCCACGCCCATTTCGACCTGCAAGACTACCTGCGCCTGCCGCAGGAGGCGGAATCCGGCAAGAAAACGGCTGAAACCGACACTGAAGGCATGGCTTACGCCGACGGGTATCTGTGGCTGGTCGGCTCCCACAGCCTCACCCGTGGCAATCCGGACAAGCACGAAGACGGGGACACTGCCAAGCGGTTCCAGCAACTGGCGACCCTCAAACGTGACGGCAACCGTTTCCTGTTGGCGCGGATTCCGGTTGCAAACGGCGACCACGGCCTGCCCGAGTTGCAGAAACGCGCCACACAGGACGGCGTCACCCGCACCGCCGCCCGCCTGCGCGCCAACGCCAGCGGCGATGAGCTGACCGACGCGCTGCGTTCCGACCCGCACCTGCGCGCCTTTCTCGACATCCCCAGCAAGGAAAACGGCTTGGACATCGAAGGGCTGGCGGTGACGGGGCAGCGCGTGTTCCTCGGCCTGCGCGGGCCGGTGCTGCGCGGCTGGGCGGTGATCCTGGAGCTGGTGCCGGTGGAGGATGCAAGCGCTTCCGGCCTGCTCCGGCTGACGCCGACCGGGCCGGAGGAACGGCCTTACCGCAAGCATTTCCTGAACCTGGCCGGGCGCGGAATCCGGGATTTGTGCGTGCAGGGTGATGACCTGCTGGTTTTGGCCGGGCCGACCATGGATTTGGAAGGGCCGATGGCGGTTTACCGCTGGCGCGGCGGCGCAACCCCGGCGGCGGAAAGCTTGGTGGAGGCGGAAGAGCTGGAAATAGTGTTGCCAGACATTCCGGTCAGCCCCGAAGACCACGCTGAAGGCGTCGCCCTGTTTCCCCGGCAGGATGGCGAGCCGGGGCTGCTGGTGGTGTATGACCCCTCCGCCGCCACGCGCCAGCCCGACAAGAAAACGGTCATCGCCGACCTGTTTGCGCTGGATTGAGGACGGCTCGCCGCAGCCATCATCCTTTCCCCCGCAGCCCTGATCCACATGCGCTATCATACTTCTTGCGACTCTCCGTATCAGTTGGTAAAACAAGGACATGATAGCAAGCAACCCCACCACCAACCTGCTGGTCGACCGTTTCGGGCGGCAGGTGACTTATGTGCGCCTCTCCGTCACCGACCGCTGCGACCTGCGCTGCGTCTACTGCATGTCGGAAGACATGGTCTTCGTCCCGCGCGAACAACTGCTGACGCTGGAAGAAATGGCGCGGCTGGGCAAGACGTTCGTTGGCCTCGGCGTGCACAAAATCCGCATAACCGGCGGCGAACCGTTGGTGCGGCGCAATATCCTCAAACTGTTCCGCGACCTGGGGCAAATAGAGGGTTTGCGCGACCTGACCCTGACCACCAACGCCACCCAGTTGGCGCGTTATGCCCAGGAGCTGAAGGATGCAGGTGTCACCCGCATCAATATCAGCCTGGACACCTTGCAGCCGGAACGTTTCCACCGCCTTACCCGCCTCGGCGACATCAACAAGGTGCTGGCGGGCATCGACGCCGCGCTGGCGGCCGGTTTCCAGCGCCTCAAACTGAACGCCGTCATCCTGAAGCACCGCAACCACGATGAAATCCGGGATCTGGTCGAGTTCGCCCATGAACGCGGGATGGACATCACCTTCATCGAAGAAATGCCGCTGGGCGTGATCGGCGACCACGACCGCGCCGAAGCCTATTACTCCAGCGATGAGATCCTGCGCGACCTGCGCCGGGACATGGAGTTGCAGGCAGTCGAGGACAATACCGGCGGGCCGGCGCGCTATTTCCGGCGCGTTGGCAGCCCGTACCGGGTCGGCTTCATTTCACCGCATAGCCACAATTTCTGCGACACCTGCAACCGTGTGCGGGTGACGGCGGAAGGGCGGCTGTTGTTGTGTTTGGGGCAGGAACATTCCGTGGATTTGCGCCGGGTGCTGCGGGCCAACCCGACCGATGACGACAGGGTGCGCGAGGCGCTGGTCCAGGCGATGGCGGTCAAGCCGCAAGGGCACGAATTCGCCATTGGCGGGCAGCCCGTGATTTTCCGGCACATGAATGCAACGGGGGGATAAGGGAATGCGTCTGCACAAAATCTGCAAAACTTTTCCGAGGTATCTCCACAAAATTAAAATATTGCCTGCACAAAGCGTGGGTAGCATACGTACCTGACACTACTCACCGAAACCGGGTTCTGACGATGAAAAAAATAATCTGTTTATCGTTAACGTCAGTTTTCCCGGCGGGTTCTAGCAGCCCAAAGACTCCACGGATTCCGGCTGACGGCGCGATGTCCGCAGCCGGGATTCCGAATCTTTCCCCATTATGTGATTGACTGCCTTATAGTGGCGGCTCCATCGTCGGTTTTATTAAGTGATGGAGGACAAATATGAACAAACAGATTCTGATTGCAGACGACGACCCCCACATCCGCGACGTGATCAGCTTTGCGCTGGAAAAAGCGGGCATGCAGGTGGCCCAGGCCGAAGACGGGCGGCAAGCGTTGGATGCGTTCCGCGCCCACCCGGCAGACCTGATCGTGCTTGACATCAATATGCCGGAGCTTGACGGGCTGGAAGTCTGCCGGGAGATCCGCAAGTTTTCCGATGCGCCGATCCTGTTTTTATCGTCGCGGGACGATGAGATCGACCGCATCCTCGGCCTGGAAATCGGCGGTGATGATTACGTCACCAAGCCGTTCAGCCCGCGTGAGCTGGTGGCGCGCATCAATGTCATCCTCAAACGGACGCAAGCGATACCCAAGGTGGTGGTGGAACCGCCACTTGGCGAGTTGCGTCATGGGCAGCTCAGTATCCAGCCGGAACAGCATGCCGCCCACTGGAATGCGCAAGCCATCAGCCTGACCGCCACCGAATTCGCCATGTTGCAGATGTTTGTGCGCCAACCTGCCCGCGTGTTCAGCCGCGACAGCATCATGAACAGCGCCTATGACGGCAATGTGTACGTCAGCGACCGCACCATTGACAGCCATATCCGCCATATCCGCCAGAAATTCGCCGAAGCGGGTTGTGACAACGTGATTGAAACCGTGCATGGGGTTGGGTATAAACTTGCTGCATGCCAATAAACGCACACCTGCCGTTACCCCGCAAAACCTTATTCCGTTTGCGCAGCATCCTGCTGATCGTGATGCTGGCGATTTTGGCGCTGCCGCTGGGTGGAATTTATTTTTTCCGCATTTACGAAAATGAACTGGTGCAGCAGACCGAACTGGAGCTGATTTCCCAGTCTGCCGTGCTGGCCGCCGCCATCCGCCAGTTCGTGCGCGACAAGCAGCAAAGCGATTATGGCTACATCCATTTTTCCCCTTCCCTGACTTCCCCACCCGGCTTCAGTCCGGATGGCCTGCACCCTGCCAATGATTTCTATACCCCTGTCAGCCCACGGGTGGACTTGATTGACCCAATCCTGCCGCCGCGCCCGGATGCCCGCCCCAGCACCCAGGCCACTGATCCGCTGGCCCGGCAGATTGGCGAATATATGGCCCACATCATCCAGGACACGCAGCAAATCACGCTCTCCGGCATCCGCCTGCTGGACATGAACGGCACCGTGATCGCCGGGCGTGAGGAAGTCGGCCTATCGCTGGCGCACGTTCCGGAAGTCAAGGAGGCGCTACAAGGCCATTACGCCAGCGTCATCCGCCAGCGCCTCTCCGATGAGCCGCCGCCGCCGCTGTATTCCATTAGCCGGGGCGCCAATATCCGCGTCTTCACCGCTTTTCCGGTCACTGAGAACGGGCGCTTGCAGGGCGTCATCTACCTGTCGCGCACGCCCAAAAACATTATCAAGCACCTCTATGAGGAACGGGACAAGGTGTTTCTGGCCACCTTCATCCTGATCTCACTGGCGGTGTTGCTGGTGTTGTTTGTGTCCTCCACCATTTCACGCCCGATCCGCGAGCTGTTGCAGCAGACCGAGCGGGTGCGGGAGGGCGAACAGCGGGAAGTGGAGCCGTTGCGGAACCCCGTCACCCGCGAAGTGGCACAGCTTTCCGACAGTTTTGCCGGTATGTCGCATGCGCTGGCGGAACGCTCCGACTACATCCGCCGCTTCGCCACCCATGTGTCGCATGAATTTAAGACCCCGCTGACCGCCATGCAGGGCGCGCTGGAACTGCTGCATGACCATCTGGATTCCATGCCGCCGGAACGCAGCGCACAATTCATCAACAACTTGCTGGCTGACACCCAGCGCCTCAAACAACTGGTCAACCGCCTGCTGGAACTGGCGCGCGCCGACGCCATGGCACCCAGCAACCAAACCAGCACCCTACCCGCCACCATCAAGGCGCTGCACAACCGTTACCAGGAACGCGGCTTACAGCTGCATTGCGGGGAACTGCCCACCACCCTGCTGGCGATCGCGCCAGATGCGCTGGAAGTGGTGTTCACCAACCTGCTGGACAACAGCCTGCAACACGGTGCCAGCCACGTCAGCCTGTATACCGGGAAGCGCAAGGGCAAACTGGAGCTGCGCCTGCACGACAACGGCGAAGGCATTTCCCCCGCCAACCGCGACAAGATTTTCACCCCGTTTTTCACCACCAAACGCAACAAGGGCGGCACTGGGCTAGGGCTAGAAATTATCGCCTCTATCCTCAAGGCTTATGGCGGCAGCATCTGTTTGGGTGAAGCGGAACAAGGTGCGGAGTTTGTGCTGGAGCTGCCGGTAGAAACTTAAGCAATTCCTGCCTGTTTGGCCACTCCGCCAAGCCATCTCTCGACCATCGTGTTTCCACTACCGATTGACATGCCCAGATCTTTCCAGAATCCGATCGAGCGCCAGAATAGCGGAAAGAAACCCGCAAACGCCGATTTCGGCCAGTTAGGGTAACCGCCTGCCGCACCACCGGCAGGCAACCGAGTGTCAATTGCCGAGTGATGTTATGCGCTACCTGAAAATCCTGTTACTGACATGCCTTTTCCTGTTTCCGTTGTACGCTGGCGCTTTCGCCCCGCCCGCAAAAATACAACTGGAAAGCAAGGACTGGGGTGACGCCAATCCCGATGACATAAAAACCGTCTTGGACTCGGTGGTGGAAGCCATCAGCCCTTACATGGAAGGACGCCAATTTGGCAATATCTTAGTCCGCAATGGCACAACTGGCCCCATATCCATTTACGATCGGGGACCAAATGGCGAATACATCGTCATGCTCAATGTGCATGGCCGTTACTGGGCGCAATTGACCTACCAGTTTTCACATGAAATGTGCCATCTGATGTCGAACTACGATCTGGCACCACGTAATATTTCTCACCAACAATGGTTCGAGGAATCCCTTTGTGAAGCTTTCAGCCTGTTTACCCTGGAAAAGATGACCGAACACTGGCATGACAACCCGCCTTACCCGCAATGGAAGGAATACGCCCGCAAGTTTCTTGAATACGAACAAGATAACCTCAAACAGGAGCACCGCAGGCTGCCCAAAGGCATGAAACTGCCCACTTGGTATTTGGAGTATCAAAAAGCACTTAGTGCCGACCCGTATGCGCAAGGACGCAGCCTCAACGAGTTGGTCGCCAACCAATTATTGCCAATCTTTGATGCGAACCCGGAAACCTGGGGAAGTATCAACTACCTGAATCTGGGCGATGACACCGATGACAAGTCCCTGGACAAGTATTTGACAGACTGGCAAAAAAGCGTGCCGCCCAAATGGCTCCGCACTGTCAAGGAAGTCAAGCAAAAGTTACTTGAAACGGCTGGATAGGCCTTTCTTCGGAAAAAGGTTTTTTGACCAAAAAAATAATTTTATTATACCCTATATAAAAAGCCGAACTTTCGAACCAAAAGTCCGTCATATAAAACAAGAGTTGCGGACAGGGAATAGGGTGTTAGATATGAACAAAAAACCTTTGCTACTTTTGTTGGCATTAACAATATTTATGATTGGGTACTGGATACCGGAAGACCGTCATGTGCCCGTTGAGGGTGCCAGACCGTATGACTGGAATCCTGCCGCTTACGGTTACAAAATCGGCGGCATCAATGCACAAAAAGGCATTAACATTTTTGCCAACAGGGGTACGCCAGTTGTAGCGACCACCAGTGGCTTGGTTCTTTACCGTGAAAATTCACCACAAGGCGAGAATTCGGTTTGGGTGCTGGGCGCAAAATGGCGCCTGCACCATTACGCCAATTTGGATGAAGTGGATGTCAAACCGGCAAGCTGGGTTAAAACGGGTGAAAAAATCGGCACTGTCGGCATACCTGCCAATGCTGCGGCGCGCTCACCTAACTTGTACTATTCCATTCGCAGCCTTCCTCCACAGGTCAGTGAATGGAAACCGGCGCAGCCTCTGGGATTAGACCAAGTGTTTTACGTCAATCCACACCAATTTTTGACGGATTACCAAAGTGACAGCGGCGAAACACCTACAGAGAACGTCACAACAGCTGAAAAAAAATGACACAGGTGCTTATTTATTGTTAACTTTCAACCACTAAGCATAACTGATCAATAAGCTCGATAGATGCCTGAGTTTTCTTTGGATGAAAACCCAGGCATTTATGCTTCATACAATATCAGCTCCTGCCACATACTTTTATGATATGTTTCCCGCACTATGCGTATTCCCCGATTCTACCTTCCCCACCCCATACAGGCAGGCCAACAGCTTGACCTGCCGCCGACGCTTTTCCACCATGCCATCCAAGTTCTGCGTTTGAGCGCTGGCGAATCGCTTATCCTGTTCAACGGTGACAGCGGTGAATATCTGGCGCGGCTTGAGACAGTAGGTAAACGCAGCGCCACAGTCCTGCTTGAAAACTTCTCCTCCGCCAATACGGAATCTCCCGTACAACTTACTTTGGCGCTAGCGATCATCAAGCCTGAAAAAATGGATTTCGCCCTGCAAAAAGCGGTGGAGTTGGGAGTCACCCATATCCAGCCATTGATCACCCAGCGCAGCGTAGTGCGGATAGGCAAGGAAAAAGCTGATAAAAAGGTGGAGCATTGGGAAGGCATCGCCATCGCCGCCTGTGAACAGTCTGGGCGCACCCGCCTACCAACAATATCGCCACCACAGACGCTGGACGCCTGGCTGGAACAGAAAACAACAGGCTCATGCCTGCTGCTGGCTCCTGGTGAATTTCCAAGCATACACCAGTTGCCTGCGCAGTTGCCCCCCCCCATTGCCTTACTCATCGGCCCAGAAGGCGGGTTCACGGATGAAGAAGTGGAGCAGTGCCTACGGGCAGGCATGACAGCGGTTTCGCTTGGCCCGCGCATCCTGCGGGCGGAAACTGCCAGCATTGCGGCGTTAACCTTGCTCCAACACCGCTATGGTGATTTCTGACCCTGCCTTTTGGGGCAGGCTCACTCCGTCGTTAATGGCGGCAGTTCTTGAGCCGCCTTTTTCAAGTATTCATCCAACGGCAACGCCGGTTTGGCATGCATATTGAGTGAACTCAAGGTCTGGTTGTAATACGGGTCGGCGGAAAATTCACTGTCCGCCGCCATTTCATCCAACATGTTCATACCGCGCAATCCCAATGGCAATGCGCTCAGCAGCAGGGCGATGCCCAGTGCGTGCGTCCGTTTCTGGCTGAGCACCCAATGCAGGTAAGCGTACAGCAGGATAGGCAACAACAGGAAATCGCCAATGCCCACCAACAACCAAGTGCTGGGTCGGTCGGAAGTCAGAAAATAATCCAACCAGCTGCCCAGTTCCTGCAATATCAGGGGAATCAGGGTAAACAGGGACACCACACTCAAAGCAGGCACAAATTCCCAGCGATGCGTGACCAGCCGGGAGATCCCGCCTATCAACAATGTCCACAGCAAGATCCACAATAAATTGGGCAATAAACCGCTGAGGTAGAATAACGGCTCTTTCTGTAAAGAAGTGTCCAGATAAGCATCAACCAGCAGTGAAACAATCGTCAGCAACAACAACAGCCCCGCCCATAACGGCTTGCACAAAGGCGTAAAAATGCCGCTGCAACGGCTGACATGCGTCATTTCCACCGGCATCTCTGACGACACCAGCCGCATCTTGCGGTTGCCCAACAGCAGCAGGCTGGGGATGGGTGCCAGCACAGGTTGTTGCCCCAGCTTATGGCCGTTCATGCGGGTGCCATTTTCATCCGACAAATTGTGGGCAAACAGCTGTCCGGCTTCATCCTGCTCCAAACGCAGATGGTGGGCGGAAACTGAGGCGTCCGACAAAATGATGTCATTGTCCAACGCCCGCCCGACAGTGACCGGGAAGCTTTCCAAGCGGTGATATTGGTTTAGGCCACGGCTTTGGATTTCCAGGATCATTTTTGCCATTTGAAATCCTCCAGCATCCGCTTAAGCAGCTGCATGCCGCCATCAAAAGTGGTTCCGGTTATGTCCAGATTGAACAACATTCCCTCACGCTTATGCCCAACCAGTGCGCCGCTAATCAGCAAATCACTCAAACCGGCATAATTGAGGTAATCACGGCGGCAGACCGTCATCTTGAATTCCTGCCCGGATACCGGCGTGAAATCGGTAAAACATTCAAAATTGGTGACATCTTGCTTACCGGCCTGGCTATTGGGCACGCTGGAATTCATGTTTTCATACTGCCGGTAGAAACGCGCCGGAATGATTTTATCGGTTTCCAGCCAAATATATTCATAAGAGAGGTTGCCCACTTCCAGATTTTCATCCAGATAAATGCTGTTCTCATTGCTGCACTGGGTGTAATAGGTGCGGATCAGGTCATCTGGATCAGGTTTCTGGCTATTATCCCAGCAACGGGTGGCACCCTCAATGTCACCAGGGACAGAAAAGCTCCCAATTTTCAGGCTAGTCCATTTTGAGTCCTGCAGATGCTGCACATACTTGTCGGCGCTGCCGTGCAACTGCTCGGTAATACGCAGGAGAATATCCTCATCCGCCTTAAACCCTGTCAGCTTCAGGCGCTCCAGCATGATGGCCAAATACTGGGCTGGCACCAGGAAACTAATGCCATTGCCGGAAGTGGCCACATTCACCCCAACAACTTCTTTCCCGCCATTGAGGGTCGGGCCGCCGCTCATACCGGGATTAAGACTGCCGGAAAACAGGATGTTGTTGTCATCACTGTATTTCATGACCCCGTTGTTGGTGCCTTCCACAATGGAAAACCCCTTGTCCATCGGGTTGCCGAGCGAGTACAGGCGCTCCCCTTTGGGCGGCACCTGGGTAATTTTCAGGGGTTCGCCCAAGGGGCGTTCGGCGCGCAAGACCGCAAGATCATGAATCACATCCACCGCCAGCAGCTCCAAACTGCCGGTATTGCCAGTGGTGGACAGATAATCCAGTTCAAATTCACCCGGATTATTGATGAACGTGCTGACCACATGGTAATTGGTGGCGATGATGTCGGATTGCATCACAACAAAGCCAGAACCGATGGTGGTTTTCTTGCCTGTTTGCTGGTTGATGACCCGCACCTGATAGACGGAACCTTCCACATCGGAATAAATGGATGATGATTCGCTTTCCGCCAGCGCAAACGGCGCAGCCAGCAGGATTGCGAACAGGAGTATGAGCCGTAGAAACACGTGGATATTCTTCCTTGAATTACAAAGCGGCAAAGACTTCCCTGGCAATGGCGATGGTTTCATCCAGATCGGCTTGGGTATGGGCGCTAGAGACGAAACCAGCCTCATAAGCGGAAGGTGCCAGATAAACCCCCCGTTCCAGCATACCATGGAAAAAACGGTTGAATTGCGTAATATTGCATGCCGTCACTTGGGCATACGTATCGATCCGCTTTTCGGATGTAAAGAACAAACCAAACATGCCGCCGACCTGCTGGGTAATAAAACCCACACCAGCGGTGGCGGCGGCCTGCCGCATGCCATTCATCAGATAATCAGTGCTATTCGTCAGATCAGCATAAAAATCCGGGCGGGAAATAATCTCCAACAGTTTCAACCCTGCCGTCATCGCAATTGGGTTGCCGGACAAGGTGCCCGCCTGATACACCGGCCCCAACGGCGACAACTGCCCCATAATGTCGCGCCTGCCGCCGAACGCACCAACCGGCATCCCTCCGCCGATCACCTTCCCCAACGTGGTCAGGTCAGGCCGGACGCCGTACACCGCCTGCGCGCCGCCCAGGGCCACCCGGAAGCCAGTCATGACCTCATCGAAAATCAACACCGAGCCATACTCGTCACACACGGCACGCAATGTTTCGAGGAATCCAGGCAGCGGTGGGATGCAATTCATATTGCCTGCCACCGGCTCGACGATAATACAGGCAATTTCATGCCCGCGAGCAGCAAACACTTCGCGCACCTGTGTGCTATTGTTGTAGTCGAGAGTCAGCGTGTATTGCGCCAACTCGGCTGGAACGCCGGGCGAGCTAGGTTGTCCAAAAGTGAGGGCACCGGAACCGGCCTTTACCAGCAGCGAATCGCCGTGGCCGTGGTAGCCGCCTTCAAACTTGACCATGTAGTTGCGCCCGGTGAAACCGCGCGCAAGGCGGATGGCGGACATGGTGGCCTCGGTGCCGGAGCTGGTCATGCGCACCATTTCGATGGCAGGCATGATAGAACAAATCTTCTCTGCCATGATAATTTCGATTTCCGTTGGCGCGCCGTAGCTCAGACCATCAACAGCGGCTGCCTGCACGGCGGCGATGACTTCCGGGTGCGCATGACCCGCCACCATCGGCCCCCAGGAGCCAACATAATCAATCAACCGGTTGCCGTCAGCGTCCCACATGTAAGCGCCCTGTGCGCGGGCGATGAAGCGGGGGGTTCCTCCAACGCTACGGAAAGCGCGCACGGGGGAATTGACCCCGCCGGGGATGGAACGTTTGGCTTGCTCGAACAGGGTTTCGGAACGGGTCACAGCTGGCATCCTTGACAGTTGAAGTTTACAGGGGGAAAAAGATTGCTATCTTACGTGAGAGGCGTCCGCTTGAACAGATACCAACTGGGTTTAGGACTATTGGCAGGCGCCGCCATTTTCCTATTTTACCTTGTCGGTAAACCACCCCCTATCGCCAGACTATCACCAGCTGGCCCGGCGACGGCACCAATAACAACAGTCCCCAAAGCCGGGATAGCGGCCTTTCTCTCACCTTGGCCGCACGCCAACACCGAACCCACGCCACCCCCGCCTTCCACAACCACAGCTGCTACCGTTGGCGGCGGTATTGAACCCATACTGGACCAGCTTAAAATTGTCCTGCAGGAATTGTCCGACTTGCAGGCGATGATGCCCAACCCGCTCACTCCCTACCAAACACCGGATGAATTTCTGCTACAAACTTGGCAACCGCGCTTTGACGCCCTGAACCAACAGCTCCAAGAACTGGTTGACAAAGCCAGCAGCATCTCCAGGAGGCAAACCCAACGCTTCTTGTGGGGGCAAGCGCTGACGCTTGGATTTGGCGATGAAACCGCTTACACCTTGGTGGCGATGCTGGGAAACCCACAGGACAATGCATTGTTCGACGAAATGCTGGACACCCTGGCCAACGGCCCCTACCTTCCAGAGGTAAAACAGCGGCTGGCATTCAGCATCCTGATGTCCTCCAGTTCAGGCAACTATGATGATGCGGGCAAGCCCATTGCCAACCAGACATTCACCCCCCGCCAACAACGTATCCGCCAGTTTCTGGAAGAACAGTTCCAGCACGAGACAGCCCCCCTCATATTGGGCGCTTACCTGGACATTTACTACTCACTATCACAGGAAAGCCCCACCCTAATCCCCGCCGATCAATTCTGGCAACAGTTGGAAACCTTGCGCACCCAACTCACACCGGACACCTATTACCGTTACCGCCTGCAAAAGCTCAACTTGGCGGGCGCTGACGCGGATTATGCCGACCTGTTGCGGGAAATCAGCACCAGCAGCATGACTCCCCAGCAACGTCAGGATACGGTCTTCGCCCTCAACAGCCAGGTCGCCATGCAGTTTTCCCCTGGATTCGACGGCGCGGCCAAACCGGTGGAAATGCCAGCGCAACAACGCCGCCTGTTGCAACACTATCTGGAAAACAACCTGCCGACACCTGATGCGCAAGACCGATACAGCCTATTCCAGTATGGGGAACAGACCTACACCATCGAACTGTTGCGCGACCAGAACAAGGCGGGCGACGCTTTCTACCAAAAAATCATCAACAGCAGCTCGCCGTTGGAACAACTGGCCCTGTTGTTGGGGACGCCCGTGAGCAATGAAAATATCTTGCAACGTCTGCGGGAAAACGCGCCACTGCGGCACAAGCTGAACACCCAGTTGCAACAACCCGACCTTACGCCGGAAATGCGCCGCCTACTGGAAGAAGGCGTCGGCATGCTCAAAAGCGAACCTTATGGGGAAGGGCAACCAACGCAGTCCGACCTGGGGGTTGACGAATATGGCCGCAGCATTTACACCCTACAGACCTTTACTGCGGATGGTGCCCGCCCTGATCCTGGATCAGCGCCCGATACAACATCGCCTGATGGGCAATATCCGGGCTATTGAACACATCTGTGATCACCGCCAGCATATCCGCCCCGTTTGCCAGCAAATCAGGCGCATTGGCTAAGGTAATGCCACCAATCGCACAGATGGGCAAATCCAGCCGTTGCCGTGCCTCACGCAGCAACCCCAGGGGGATCTGCGGCGCATGTGGTTTGGTTTGGGAAGGGAAAAAACTGCCAAAAGCGACATAATCCGCGCCGTGGCTTGCCGCTTGCAGCGCCAGCTCCAACGAGCCGTAACAAGAGACGCCGATAATGGCGGAACGCCCCAGATAGTCGCGGGCGGCATTGATCGCCGCATCATCCTTACCGATATGGACGCCATCCGCCAGCACCACTTTCGCCAGCGCCATATCATCATTGACGATGAACAACGCGCCATGTTCATGGCAGAGAGAGCGCAACGCCCGTGCCTCCTGTTCCCGACGCCCTTGCCCAACTGTTTTGTCACGGTACTGGACTAGGCTGGCCCCACCGCGCAACGCCTGCCCCACCTTCTCCAGCAGCAGGTTGCCGACGGAACCATCCGTAATGACGTAAAGCCCCTGCATCAAGCCCGTTGCCAGTAAAAACGGTCGGGAATCCACTGACAGCGCCCAAACTTGCGCCCCGCCTGCAAACTTCCCCAGGTATACGCTTGCGCCGCCGCCACCGCTTTGCTGACCTCCATGCCTTTGGCGAGATTCGCCGCACAAGCGGAAGCCAGCGTACAACCGGAACCGTGATAGTGCCCTGGCAGCCGTTCCCACGTCCAACCACGCAGCCGCTTGCGTTCACCGTACAGGACATTTTCCACCTGCTCAGTTTCGGCATGGGTTCCCGTCAGCAACACATAATCGCAACCCTGTTCCAGCAAAGAAAACGCCTGCTCATCCCGAGTTGCGCCCCCCATGGCCAAGCGCGCAGCTTCCGGCATATTGGGCGTCAGCAGCGTCGTCAGGGGCAACAGACATTCACGGATGGCTTCAACCAGAATATCGGAAGCAAGGCCTTTGCCGCCACCCGCAGCCAGCACCGGATCAAGAATCACGGGGGTCTCCGGTGCCTGCAACAGGATGCACTGCACCGCCTCGACTGCCGCCACACTGCCAAGCAGGCCGATTTTGAAAGCGGCAATGGGCATATCGGCCAGCACTGCTTCGGCCTGCTGCTCAATCAGGTAATCAGCGACCGGTTCCACGCGTTGCACATCACAAGTGTCTTGCACCGTCAAACAGGTGATCACCGAAACAGGATGGCAGCCTTGACTAACTATTGCTTCAATGTCAGCTTGAACGCCAGCACCGCCAGCGGGGTCATGCCCAGCCAACGTCATGACAACTGGCGGGGCCGATTGAGCGGATCCTTCCACTAGCAACAAATCTCTCCCAGACGTTTGACAACGATGACGATATTATCATCCATCTCGCTTCTATGCTTGTCGAATCCAAGACGTTGCATCAGCTTGAGCATACCGGTGTTGTGCGCCAACACTTCGCCCTCGACGGTGCGCAACCCTCTGCTGCGGGCGGCGTCAATCAAGGTTTGCATCATCAGCCCGCCCAATCCACGGTTCTGCCAAGCATCCGCAATCACCAGCGCAAACTCGCAGCTGGACTTGTCGGGGTTGATGGCGTAACGCGCCACACCGATTTCGACATCCTGGCCATCCTGCTTGCTCAACGCCACAAACGCCATTTCACGGTCGTAATCAATCTGCGTAAGCCGCACCAGCATGTCAGGCGTCAGCTCACGCAAGGCCTGCATGAAGCGCATGTAACGCGACTCTTTCGACAGGTTGCGCACGAATTCCTGCTCGACTTCCGCATCTTCCGGGCGAATCGGACGGATAACGATGTCCGTGCCGTCCGCCAGTTGCGGCTGCTTGACCAGGTCGTTCGGGTAGGGGTGAATCGCCATATGGTCATAACGCCGCGCCGTCGCAGGCGGGTAGTTGATGATGAAACGTGCGTCCACCGCCACCACGCCCTGCTCATCCGCCACCAGCGGGTTGATGTCCATTTCAACAATTTCCGGCAGCTCGCACACCATTTCGGACACGCGCTGCATCACTTTCCACAACGGATCGAAATTGATCGACGGCATATTGCGGAAATTGCCCAGCAGCTTGGCGACCCGGGTGCGGCAAACGGTTTTCTTGATCATGTAATCGTTCAACGGCGGCAACGCCACCGCACGGTCACGGTGCACCTCCACCGAAGTGCCGCCCGTACCGAAACTGATCACCGGCCCGAACACCGGGTCGCGCACCACGCCAACCATCAGCTCACGCGAGGATTTGCTGTGGTACATGCTTTCGATGGTGACGCCTTCGATCCTGGCTTCCGGCAAACTGCGGCGGGCCGCCTCGGTCAGCTCCTGATAGACGCTGCGCACCGCATGGGCGCTGCTGATGTTCAGGCGCACCCCATCCACATCCGATTTGTGGAGGATGTCAGGGGAACTGATTTTCATCACTACCGGGTAGCCGAGGGATTCTGCCGCCACCAACGCTTCAGAGGGGCTACGCGTCAGGATGGTTGGCATGGACGGAATGCGGAACGCCGCCAAAATGGCGCGTGACTCAGTGGTGGAAAGCGAGCGCCGCCCCTCGGCCAGCACGCTCTCAATGATCAGGCGTGCTCCGGCCACATCAGGCTCGCGTGCCTGCTCCTTTACGGAAGGGGGCACCTGCATCAGCAGCTTCTGGTTGCTGCGGTATTGGGTAAGGTAGGCAAACGCCTCCACCGCCGAATCCGGCGTACTGAAATGTGGCACCCCGGCATCCACCAACAGCTGGCGTCCAGCCGCCACCTGCTGTTCACCCATCCAGCAGGTCAGGATAGGCTTACAATGTTTGCGGTTTTTGGTGTCCTTGCACACCTCCACAATTGCTTGCGCCACTCCCGCAGGGTCAGTCATCGCTTGCGGTGCCAGCATCACCAGGACACCATCCAGGTTCTCATCCTGCATGCAGACTTTGAGGGCGGCGGTATAACGCGCCGGGTCTGCGTCGCCGAGAATATCCACCGGATTGCCATGTGACCAGGTAAACGGCAGAATTTTATTCAGCTCCGCCAGCGTATCAGGGCTGAGTTCAGCCATACGCACGCCCACTTCCACCACCCGGTCAGTCGCCATGACACCAGGGCCGCCGCCATTGGTGATGATCAACAAGCGGTTTTGCTGGGCGCGGATACCGGAGGAGAGTATTTGGGCCGCGGCAAACAACTGTGTCACCGTATTGACGCGCACGACGCCTGCCCGTTCCAATGCGGCCTCGAAAGCATCATCACCGCCAACAATCGCGCCAGTATGGGACGTGACCGCACGGGACACCTCCTCGTAGCGGCCAGCTTTCAGCACGATGACCGGCTTCATGCGCGAAGCGGTGCGCAACCCGCTCATAAAGCTGCGGGCATTGTGTATGCCTTCAACATACAGCAGAATACTGTCAGTTTTGGGATCAAGCGCCAAAAAGTCGAGCACATCACCAAAATCGACATCAGCGGTGTCCCCCAGCGTGACAACTGTGGAGAAACCAATCTGATGGCTGGCGGCCCAATCGAGGATGGCGGTGCACATTGCCCCAGATTGTGAAACCAACGCCAAATTCCCGGGTTGTGCTTGGTTGCGGCTGAATGTAGCATTAAGGCCAGAGGAAGGACGCATTATGCCGAGGCAGCTCGGCCCGATGATGTGGACGCCATACTGACGGGCAATGTCCACAATGTCTTTTTGCAGGCGTTTCCCTTGTGGGCCGGTTTCGGCGAAACCAGCAGAGATGATGACCACGCCTTTTACGCCGTGTTCGCCACATTGCTGGATAATGCCGGGAATGGTACGGGAGGGCGTCGCCACTACGGCCAAGTCGACAGGTTTATTCAGTTCGGTCAAATTAGGCCAAGCTTGGTGACCATGAACTTCGGTATGCTTAGGGTTGATCGGGTAAACAGCTCCCTTGAATCCTGCATTGAGCAGATTCTGGAAGACAATGGAACCCACTGAATTTTCCCGGTGACTGGCCCCGAATAGCGCAATATTATGCGGTGAGAATAGTTGATTTAAGTAATGGTGGCTCATGGCCAAAACCTCTATGATATACAGATGTAGCGCATTAAAGTCTATCTTTTTGTGCAATGCAGCATATTCTACTCCCATTTTTTAAAAAAGAACATGACAGTTGCAGTAATAACACACTCACATTGCCATTTGCATGACAACGGCACCCCGCACCACCCTGAATGTGCGGAGCGTTTGGACGCCATCAACAACCGCATGATCATGTCCGGGGTGGACTGGATTTCACGCCATTATGACTCGCATTGCGCGGAACGTGAACACCTGTTGCGTGTACATGACGCCGCTTATGTGGATCGCGTGTTCGCCACCTCGCCCAAGGAAGGCTTTGCCGACCTGGATGGTGACACCGGCATGAGCCCGTACACCTTGGATGCAGCCCTGCATGGCGCGGGTGCAGCAGTGATGGCGGTCGACCTCGTAATGGCGGGGAACCACAAGCATGCTTTCTGCATTATCCGCCCGCCCGGCCACCATGCTGGACGCAGCCGCGCCGCCGGTTTCTGCATTTTCAACAATGTGGCTGTCGGCGCAGCGCATGCCATGGACGTGTACGGAGTGGAGCGCATCATCATCGTGGACTTCGACGTACACCACGGCGATGGCACCGAAGAAATTTTCTCCGGCGACCCGCGCGTCATGTTCTGCTCGTCTTTCCAACACCCATTCTACCCCTTTACCGGGGCAGACACGAATGTGCCCAATATCTTCAACCTACCCTTGCCAGCAGGAACCGGCGGTGCCGCTTGGCGGGAAGCCGTATCCAACAATTGGTTGCCTGCCATGCGTGATTTCAAGCCAGAACTGGTGATGATTTCCGCAGGGTTTGACTCCCACTTGGAAGACGACATGGGCGGCTTCAATCTGGTGGAGCGCGATTACGTGTGGATTACCCGTGAGCTATGCCAGATCGCCAAGGATCACTGTGGTGGCCGGGTCGTGTCCTGCCTGGAAGGTGGTTATGAGTTGTCGCCACTAGGGCGCAGCGTGACCGCGCACATTAAAGAACTGGCCGAGTTTCACTGACTCGGCCGTTCAACTCCATAAGAATATAATTAATAATCGATATTTGTCGGATTTTCTCAATCCGATCTATTTATTTGATTTGCAAATCAATAAAAGCACATATCCCCATTAGGGTAGCCGCTGGAATGCGGCGCATAAAGTATAGTATCCTGCCTGCCACTTTAAGGGAGCGCCCTCCCGCTGACCCGTACACAGTTGGCTAATCACGGGCGTTTCACACAGGATTTCCAATACTGTCCTTGACGGAGGAGCCTCAATGACGGCTGTCGTTGCAACCAACCAGACCATTATCGTCGTCGGCGGTGGCATCAGCGGTATGACTGCTGCGCTGGAAGCTGCTGAAACCGGTAAGCAGGTCATCCTGCTGGAAAAACGCCCTTATCTTGGCGGACGTGTCTCCCAGCTGTACAAATACTTCCCCAAAATGTGTCACCCCACCTGCGGGCAAGAAATCAACCAGCGCCGCATCAAGATGAACAAAAACCTGACGGTGCTGACACAGGCGGAAGTGTCCAATATCAGCGGCGACAAAGGCGACTACACCGTCAGCGTCACCCTGACGCCACGTTATGTCAGCAGCAACTGCACGGTTTGCGGCGAATGCGAAAAAGCCTCCACCAGCGAATTCGATGACGAGTTCAACTACAACCTGGGCAAGCGCAAGAGCATCTACCTGCCCAACCCGATGGCTTATCCGCAGCAATACGTCATTGACTCCCGCATTATCGGCACACCTGAAGCCGAAGCCGCCAAGGCAGCCTGCAAATACGGTGCCATCGACCTTGACCAGCAGGAAGAAACCCTTGAGTTGAAAGCTGGTTCCGTCATCTTCGCCACCGGCTGGCGGCCTTTCGACGCCAACAAAATTCAGCCTTACGGCTATGACCGCTACCCCAACGTCATCAATAACGTTGAATTTGAGCGCCTGATGGATCCGCACGGCCCAACTGGCGGCAAACTGCTGCGCCCATCCGATGGCAAGGAAGCGAAAAACATTGCCTTCATCCAGTGCGCCGGTTCGCGTGACCGCAATTACTTGCGCCACTGTTCACGTTTCTGCTGCATGGCTTCCCTGAAGCAGACCCAGTACGTCACTGAAAAGTACGGCAGCGAAGGCAAGTCCACGATTTACTACATCGACATCCGTTCGATTGACCGTTTCGAAGACTTCTACCGCAACGTGCAAGCGGATGAAAATGTCAGCTTCATCAAGTCCAAGGTCGCCAAAGTCGAACAGGACAAGGAAGGCAACCCGGTGCTGCATGGCGTGGATACCGAAGGCTATCACCGTTATGCCAACACCCATGATCTGGTGGTGCTGGCCACTGGCATGGAGCCAAGCGTTGACTTCAAAGGGCTGCCGATCAAGATCGCAGTCAACGAAGAAGGCTTTATCGAACACGACGAAGCCAATGGTGGCATTTTCGCTGCCGGGGTTGCTGCCGACGCGATGGATGTCAACCGCGCCGTGCAACACGCCACTGCCGCAGCCCTGCGCGCAGTACAGGTCGTCAACCAGGTAGCAGGAGCATAAGATGAAAGTAGGTGGTTATCTGTGTACAGGTTGCGGCATCGGCGATCGTTTGGATGTCAGCACTCTGGAAAACGTCGCGGTGCGCGAAGGCCGCATTGCTTTCTGCAAAACCCATGACTTCCTGTGCAGTCAGGCTGGATTGGACATTATCAACGCCGACCTGAACGCAACAGGTGATGACAAGGTGGACAAGCTGGTCATTATGGCCTGCTCACGTCGCGCCAAGACCGAGGCATTCAATTTCGGTGCTGTGCCGACTTCCCGCGTCAACCTGCGCGAAGGCGTCATTTGGGTGCGCCCAGAAGGTGCTGAGAACGACGAAACGACCCTGGAAATGGCGTCCGACTACATCCGCATGGGTTGCGCCGAAGTCAAGGCGATGCATCAGGCCGACCCCAGCGGTGAACAAGGCAAGAACAACCATATTATGGTGGTTGGCGGTGGCGTTACCGGCATGACTGCGGCGCTGGAAGCCTCCAAAGCCGGTTACTACGCCAGCATCATCGAAAAATCCGACCGCCTCGGCGGGGTGATGGGGCAGTTATATAAGCGCCAACCGCAGCATTCCCCCTACCAAGAAGCGCAGGATACCGGCGTGGACGCCCTGATCGCAGCAGTGGAAGCCGACGACAAGATCACCGTTTACCTGAATTCCACAGTCGCCAGCACCAGCGGCGCACCAGGGCGCTTCAGTGTGGTGATTGCCTCCAGTGTAGGCGAAGGCTCCATGGCCGAATTCGGTGCCATCGTACAGGCGAGCGGCTTCAAACCTTATGACGCCAACAACCTGCCTGAATTCAGCTACGGCAAATCCCCTAACGTTGTCACCCAGCTTGAACTGGAAGCCATGGCCAAAGCCGCAGGCGACGGCCCGATCAAACGCGCCGACGGCAAAGCGGTGGAAAACGTCGTATTTGTCCAGTGCGCAGGCCAACGCAGCGAAAAGGAAGGCCACCTGTCATGGTGTTCCGGCCACTGCTGCGGCACCAGCATCAAGCAGGCCATGTACTTCAAGGGTGCCAACCCGGACGTTGAAACCACCATCCTGTTTGACGATTTACGCACACCGGGCGCAGGTGGTGAAAACTTCTACCGCAGCGCCCAGGACAAAATGGTCACCTTCCGCAAAGGCAAGGTTTCCACCGTGGATGTCAGCGGCAACGACCTGAAAGTCAACTTCAAGGATTTGATCCTGGGTGAAGACGACGCCATCAATGCCGACCTAGTGGTGCTGGCAACGGGCATGGTGCCAAACGCCGGGGTCAATATCGATGCCGAACCAACCGCTGGCGAAGTCAAGGTTCCGGTCGAATCCATCCTCAACCTGAAATACCGTCAGGGGCCGGACGTGCCACAACTGGTGAATGGTTTCGCCGATTCCCACTTCATCTGCTTCCCATATGAAACCCGCCGCACTGGCATCTACACCGCAGGCCCGGTGCGCCGCCCAATGGACGGTGGCCAGGCGCAAACTGACGCGATGGGCGCAGTGATGAAAGCCATCCAGGCGATCGAAAACTCTGCGATTGGCCGTGCGGCCCATCCACGCTCCGGCGACCTGAGCTTCCCGACTTTCCGTAAGGAAGGCTGCACCCAGTGCAAACGTTGTACGGTGGAATGCCCATTCGGCGCGATCAACGAAGACGAGAAAGGCTACCCGCAATACAACGAAGCGCGCTGCCGCCGTTGTGGCACCTGTATGGGTGCCTGCCCGGTGCAGGTCATTTCCTTCAAGAACTACTCCATCGAAACGGTCGGCGCACAGATCAAGGCGGTCGACGTACCGGACGAGTTCCAGGAAAAGCCTCGCATCCTGGTGCTGGCCTGCGAAAACGATGCCTACCCATCACTGGACATGGCCGCGCTGAAACGCAGTGAAATGAGCGCCTTCATCCGCGTCATTCCGGTGCGCTGCCTGGGTTCCACCAACACCATCTGGATCAAGGATGCGCTGGGCAACGGTTATGACGGCGTGGTCATGATGGGCTGCAAAAAAGGCGCAGATTACCAGTGCCATTTTGTCAAAGGCTCGGAAATGGCGCACGTTCGTATGGCCAAGATCGGCGACACCTTGTCCACCATGAACCTTGAGGCCGAGCGCGTGGCGGTGCACGAAGTTGCCATCACCGACATCAACCGCTCACCGAAATTGCTGGATGAAATGGTGGAAGTGATTAACCGTGTCGGCCTCAGCCCGTTCAAGTTCTAAGGAGGAGGATGCAATGAGCACTGCTATCAATCAGACCATGATTGACAAATACAAGGGCAACTTCCTCAAAGAGGTCGTGGACAACGTTGAGGAAGGCGATTGGGTCAAGATGTGCATGCAATGCGGCGTGTGCTCCGGCTCCTGCCCATTCGGGCCGCACTGGGAACATCCGCCGCAGGAAATCTTCATGATGATCCGCGCCAACAAGCGCGAAGAAGTGCTGTCTTCCAGCTCCATGTGGATGTGCACCTCCTGCTACAACTGCATCGCCCGCTGCCCGCGCGGCCTGCCGATCACCCACATCATGCACGGCCTGGCCACCCACGCCAAACGCACCGGCCTGATGCCGAAGCGGCAGCCTACCGCTGATTTCGGCACCAAATTCTGGAACAACATCACCAAGAACGGGCGCGCCAACGAACTGAAGCTCGGCTTGGCCCTGTACTTCAAGGATGGCTTCGCCGAGGGCGTCAAGGTCGCCATGGCGCAACAGAAACTGGGCATGAACATGCTGAAAACCAAACGCATGAACCCGATGGAAATCCTTGGCGGCCACGGCATCCAGGACAAATCCGGTTTCCACGCCATGCTGGAAAAAGCCCAGGAACTGGAAATGGCCCGCCTGCAAGCCGCCAATAAGGAGTGAGAGCAATGGCAAAGAAAGAGTATTCGTATTACCCAGGCTGCTCCTCCCAAAAAGGCGCATCCTCATCCAACCTCGACAAATCGGTGAAAACCCTGTGTGAAGAGTTGGATATTGTCCTGAACGAGATTCCTGACTGGAACTGCTGCGGCGCATCCGTCGGTTATGTGGAAGGCGGCGAACTGCCACGCCTGACGCTTTCCGCCCGCAATATTGCCCTGTCCGAAAAACACCATCCCGACCAGGACATTGTCGCCACCTGCGCCGCTTGCTGGCTCAACACCCGTGAAGCGCAGGAGCGCATCAACCATAACCCGCGCCTGAAAGAAGAGACCAACATCGCGCTACAGTCGGTCAAGCTGGAATACGCTGGCAAGAAAAAAGTCCGTCACATGGTTGAAGTCCTGATTGAGGACATCGGTTACGACGCGCTGGGGCAGAAGGTCAAAAAGCCGCTGGAAGGCCTGAAAATTGCCGGTTACGTTGGCTGCCAGACCAACCGCCCATTCGGCATCAACGGCGAATCGTTCGAAAACCCGCTGTACCTGGACAAAATGGTGGAAACCCTTGGCGGTGAAGCCTTGGTCAAGTACGAAAAGAAAGTGGCCTGCTGTAGCGGTGGCCTGATGTTCGCCGAACCGGAAAAAGGCCAGGCGTTGGTCAAGGACATCATCGAATCCGCCTACGACAACGGCGCGAACATGATCGTCACCCCCTGCCCGCTGTGCCAGATGAATGTGGAAGTCTACCAGGATGACATCAATGCCAAGTACAAGACCCATTTCAACATGCCGGTCATGTACTACAGCCAGCTGATGGATGTGGCGTTTGGCCGCTCCGCCGCTGACGCCGCGCTGGATGGCAATATTATCCAGTCCAGTGAACTGCGCAAAATTGCAGACAAGTAAACCGTTTATCGCGCGTTTATGGAAAAGGGGGCATAATGCCCCCCTTTCTTTGCTCAGGAAATGACATACATGAAAACAACCCTGATGATTCTTCCACTGGTGTTGACCTTGTCCACCAGCATTTTTATGGCGGCCTGCTCCGACAAAACAGCCAACACCCAGGCCGCAGACGCCAAGACTGAACCCAAAACGGAGACAAGCAAAATGACAGAACTGGTAAAAACGGATGTGAAAGTCGGCGATGGTGCGGAAGCAACCACTGGCAAAAACGTGTCCGTGCACTATACCGGCTGGTTGTATGACGAAACCGCACAGGACAAACACGGCGTCAAATTCGATAGTTCCCGCGACCGTGGCGAGCCTTTCACCTTCCCATTAGGCGGTGGCCGCGTCATCAAGGGCTGGGATGAAGGCGTCGCTGGCATGAAAATAGGCGGCCAACGCACCTTGGTGATCCCACCGGAAATGGGCTATGGCGCACGCGGCGCGGGTGGCGTCATCCCGCCCAATGCGACCCTGATCTTTGATGTCGAGCTGCTGGGCGTGCAATAAGCCGTTTCCTGCCGCGATGAAAAGGCGCATTGTTGCGCCTTTTTTATTGCCCGCGAGGGGTTCAGTCAGCGAAACGGAATTCCTGGATCGCCCATTCCTCATTGCCAGCGGTCAGCACCAGGCAGGAAGGGCCGCCGTGGGTGCGCGTCTGGCCCGCAGCACCGGGATTGATTACCCAAGGGTTTGTGCTTTTGTCCTGCACCATCTTGTGGGTATGGCCGTACACGATCACCCGCGCATCCGGGTGGCGCTGGCGTAGGGATTCATGGCTGGGGGTATGGTGGCCATGCTCATGCCCGTGTTCAATGCAGATTTTGCCGCCCGGCAATGCCAGTTCACTGCTCTCCGGCAAAGGGAAACCCACCATGCAGCGCGGCTCATTATTGCCCGCAACCGCAATCACAATGGCACTTTTCGGCCGCATGGCCGCCAACACGTCCTCCCCACAAATATCGCCCGCATGAATGGCGTAATCACATTCACGGATAATGTCGATAATGCGCGGATCAAGATGCCCATGTGTGTCAGAAATGATGGCGACAGAAACGTTATTCATCGTTATTTACCCCTAAAGCTTGTATTTGGCGAGATTTTCGCGTGCCCCCCTGGAGGAATGCAAGTTCCCAGCATAATCGGTGCGCAGGCTTGAAAGAACCTTCGTGCTTATTCACCGATCAGGATGAGTAATGTATCCTATAAACCATACTACACTTATGCTAACGCTTTAGGGAACCCGGACTTATCCCCTCCACAGCAACGAAGAAGCCAGGCCTGCATGATCTTTACCACCGTAGAATTTGCCGTTTTTTTCCTGATTGTGCTGATCTTCAACTGGTTTTTTCGCGGCATGCCCGGTTTTTACAAGCTCTTCCTGCTGGAAGCCAACGCAGTTTTCTACCTGAGTTTTGACGCCCGTTTTCTGCCCCTGATATTTTTGATCGGGCTGCTCAACTGGGGCTTCGGCTACCTGATCACCCTCACGGAAAGCGTTTTCCGCAAAAAGCTGCTCCTGTTTGCAGACATCACCCTAAGTCTGGCACCACTGGCGTTCTTCAAATACAGCGAGTTTTTTGCGGCCTCCATCCTGCCCTTGGTATGGGATGGCGACCTGGTTTCGCGCTTGCCGGAAATGGACCTGATTTTCCCGATCGGCATCAGCTTTTTCACCTTTCAGGGTATGTCTTACGCCATTGATGTCTACCGCGACAAAGGGCGTCTGGTCAGGAACCCGGTCGACATCCTGCTGTTCGTGTCATTTTTCCCCACGGTGCTGTCCGGCCCGATCATGCGCGCCCATGTGTTCGTGCCGCAACTGGAAAACCCCGTGTACAACACCCGCAGTTTCCAGCTGGGGTTTGCGCTGATCCTGTCGGGGCTGTTCAAGAAAATCGTCATCGCCAGCTATTTGTCCGAACACATTGTCCGGCAGGTGTTCCAGGTTCCGGCGGATTACTCCTCCCTCTCGGTGCTGGCGGCTGTCTACGCCTATTCGATCCAGATTTTCTGTGACTTTTCCGGCTACTCCGACCTGGCGATCGGCGTGGCGCTGCTGCTGGGGTACAGGATCCCTTTCAACT
Organism: Candidatus Thiothrix phosphatis; assembly: GCF_035668035.1. Classification (NCBI taxonomy): domain Bacteria; kingdom Pseudomonadati; phylum Pseudomonadota; class Gammaproteobacteria; order Thiotrichales; family Thiotrichaceae; genus Thiothrix; species Candidatus Thiothrix phosphatis. The sequence goes on from NZ_JAYMYJ010000147.1 coordinate 32,452, forward strand.
TCGACCGGCCCTACATCGCCACCGATTTGCAGGAATTCTGGCGGCGCTGGCACATTTCCCTGTCCACTTGGCTGCGGGATTATCTGTACATCCCCCTCGGCGGCAACCAGCATGGGAAAGCATTCAAGTACCTCAATATCCTGATCACCATGACCTTGGGCGGGCTGTGGCACGGCGCGCACATGCGCTTCCTGTTGTGGGGCATGCTGCACGGCCTGGGGCTGGCGCTCACCCACGCAGTCAAGGACATCCACCGCCACTTTGCGCACCGACGGCCACAAACCGGCCAAGAGGCCAAACCGAGCCTGCTGCTGAAAATTGTCCTCTGGCTGCTGACCTTCCACTTTGTTTCATTTGCCTGGGTGTTCTTTGAAGCCGAAGACACCGACCGCGCCATGGAAATCTTCCGGGCAGTGTTCACCCAAGAACAAACCGGGAAAGGCTTTGAGCTGCTGGTGATCCCCGCCATTGCCGTTGGCTTGCTGCTCAATTTTTTCGGCCCTTGGCTGCAAAAAACTTACCTGGAATTCCAGCGCCGCCTGCCCCTGCCCCTTCAGGTCGTGGTTATTGCACTGATTTGTATTATTATTCTACGGATGGGGCCGGAAGGGGTGCTTCCGTTTATCTATTTCCAGTTTTAAAGGGACGGCATGGACAACCAACAACACATCATCAGCAGGCGGCTCACGCCAGTCCGGGTCGTCGCCATTTGCATGCTGGTGCTGGCGGCGCTGTCCCTGAATGAACTGGAACGGTTGGCGATTTGGTTCGGGGACCGCTGCACCGACTGGTTGCCTGGTGCCGAAGCCTGGTGCGGCAAACCCGAAGAACTGGTGTTCAGCTCCAACGCCAAGGTGTTTTCCAGCAAGCTGCTGGACATGGAAAAAAGCGTGCTGGCGTTCACCCATAACCTGCCGGTGCTGGCGGCTTCCAAACCAGAAGCCGTCAAGCTCGCCGCCTTGCAGGCCACCCCCCGCCCACAAACAGCCGCAGCACCCAAACCCGCTTCCCAGCCGTCCGCCAACGCCCAACCCACACAACAGGGAACCCTACAGGCCAACGATGTCCTGATTGTTGGCGACTCCATGGTGTTGGAAGGTTTCGGCATCGCCCTGCAACGCCGCCTGAAACAGGTTGCAGGCTTGTCAGTCACCCGTGAAGGCAAATATTCCACCGGCCTGACCCGCCCGGATTATTTCGACTGGCCCGGTTACCTGACCGAACTGCTCGACAAGCACCAGCCCGACCTGCTGATCGTCAATATGGGGGCAAACGACCCACAGGACATTGTGGAGGAAGGCAAGCGTTACCATGTCGGCGACCCAGGTTGGAACGCCATTTACAGCGCCCGCATCAACCGTTTCCTCGCCATCGCGGCGGAACACGGGACCACCACCTTCTGGGTCGGGCTGCCGATCATGGGGCAAGACAAGTACGGCGACAAAATCCGGGTCATCAACCAACTGGTCGCCAGCGCTTGCGCCGGGCAGAAAATGGCGAAGTATTTCGACACCTGGAACGTGCTGGCAGCAGACGGCGGCGCGTACTCCTCCTTCCTGAAAAACGCGCAAGGACAAAAAGTGCGCGTCAGGGCCAAGGACGAAATCCACCTGACCGAAGCTGGCGGCGAAATCATGACCAGCTATTTCCTCTCCGCCATCAAGCCTTACGTCAACTGGTCGGCGCTGTAGATGGCCGACAATATCTGCTGCGTGAACGCCGAGCTGATCGTGCCAGCCGCTTCCGTCGATGTGATGGAAATTCAATTGCCATCCAAAGCGCGTGGAAAAAACACGGCGTATTTCGCCTGCATCCCCAAAGGCCGACGGTTGCCGAAACAACTGCCCGTGCTTTATCTGCTGCATGGCGCCTGGGATTCGCACCGGGCATGGATGGATCAGGCGGGTAACCAACTGCGCAAGCTGGTCAGGCAGTATGGCATGATGATTATCCTGCCCGATGGCGACCCCTTCGGCTGGTACGCCGATTCGCCGTTTGACCCCGCCAACCAGATCGAAACCTATTTGACCGCTGAACTGATCCCACATGTCGAGGCGAATTTGCCCGCCAACCCGGCGTTGCGTTCGATTGCGGGCCTGTCCATGGGCGGGCAGGGCGCGCTGGGGCTATACCTGCGGCATCCGGGGCTGTTCCGTTCCGCCAGCTCCATGAGTGGCATCCTGGACATCACCACGCACCCCGACAGTTGGGAGCTGGCACGGGTGTTCGGGAAGCTGGAGGAAAATCGGGCGCTGTGGGAGCGCCATTCCGTGCGTTATCTGATCAGGCAGTTGCCGCCTGCCGGGCACCTGCCCTGGCTGCTGACCGTTTCCCTGGATGATGCGCTGGCGCTGGACGACAACCGGCAGACGCACCAGGCGTTGCAACAGATGCGGATTGAGCACGACTACCGGGAGTCAGCCGGTAATCATGACTGGGAATATTGGACTGCTGAACTGCCACACCATGTCGGCTTCCATGCCCGCTATCTGCATTTGCAGGCGTAGCGGAGGCATTGCACCCCCGCACCCGTACTCGCCCGCCAGCTTACTGGCTTTGTTTGGGCGCAGCGTCAACCTCCAGCGCCGCCTTGCGGTCTTCCTCCGCCCGCTGGCGGGCTTCCTCAATCGCGGCCTGACGGCGCAGCTCGATAATATCCTTGCGCTCTTCCCAGCGTTTTTCGAGGATGTTTGCATGGGTCGGGATGGTTTGCTCGTCAAACAGCACCTGCCGCAACAAACGGAAGCCGAACCGCAACAGCGCCAGATCGTCTTTCAGCGCTTCACGGGTATCTTCGCCCAGCAGGTAAACCCGCGCAAACTGCTCGCTTTCCACAAAACGGCGGAAACGGTCAATATCGAAACTCGCCATGAAGTAAAGCTGGAAACTGAGCGGGTTGGGCTTGCCAACAGTAGGGCCAGCGGAGCGTTTTTTCAACATCAACTGCATCCACTCGCGGTTGACGGCGTCGTATTCCGGCACACCCTGCTGTTCGCGGTAATCGCGGATCGTCCTGACTTGATCCGTGCTCCAGCCTTGGCAGTGCGCTTCCTGGTTGCGGAAGTAATATTGCACATCGTCCGGCGAACCTTCCGCTCGGTGGGACAACAGGCCCAAGCCATAATAGCGGCAGGCGGAAGGGCGGTCGGCGTAAACGCTGCAACCCTCTTCACGCACGAACAGGCAGGCTTTGGTTTCATCGGTGCGCAACTTGACGCCCGGCGTGCCCTGCCCGTCCACCTGGAATGGCACGGTGTATTTTTCCAGGAACTCGGTGGAGGTGATGCCCAAACGCTGTTTCAGGCGCAGGATGTCGTAAGGGGCCAGCGTCACATCCGCCGCCTTGCAGCAGATATTGAAACAGGAAACGCCCGGATGGCAGTTGAACTGGATAGGCGAACCGTCCGTCAGCAGTTCAGGGACGAGGGAACTTTGGAATTCCTCAGGAATATCAAATTTTTCAGTCATGTTTTCGCTTACTGGGGTGTGTACGTGATGGGTAGGCCAGTATAGGGGGAAGCGCACAGAGGCGCAAATCAGCGCGCCATTCCCCTACCCAAAACCTTAAGAATCGGTAATTTTACCTGACGCGCTGCTATCTTAAAATCATAGGCATTGCAACCAGCCAACCGTGAGGCGCCAGACATGAAAGCAAGACATCTCGCACCACTGATCATCGCCTTCCTGAGCGTTCCGTTGTGGGCGAACAATACGCCATTCCAGGGCGGCCAGACGCCTGCGCCGCCCACCCAGCTCCAGCCGCCGCAGCTTGCCCCGGCACCGCCCAACATCCTGATGCAGTCAGAGGCGGTGCAGGTCTACAGCCTGCCGGATGGGCGTTACCACGCGGAAATCAATTATCAGGACAAGGCCGACGACACGCGCAAGTATTCGTTTGAAGGCACGCAGCAGGAAATCCGCCAGCAACTGGAGCAATCCGGCCTACCAGAAGACCGCAAACAGGCGGTAATGCAGGCGTTGGAACCAGGAACCGGCAATTTGGGTGACCTGTTCGGCAAGGAGTTCCCATTCAGCGACTCCCTGTTTGGCGGCAAAAACCCCTTTGATGACCCATTTTTCAAACAAGACCCGTTCGGCAGTGCATTTTTCCAAAACAATCCGTTCAACGATGAGTTTTTCCAGAAATTCATCCAGGGAATGTCGCAGTTCCAAGCACCGCTGACGCAGCCCGGCGACCCGTTGCCGCCAATCAATCCCCCTGCGCCAGCAAAACCTGCCGTCCAACCCGCAGCCAAAGACAAAGTCTGGCTATAATCCAGTTGCGGCAGGCAGGGGCCAACGGGTGCCTGCCGCCCAACCATTGGCGGCAGAATATTAATTAATAATGAATATTACAGCATTCGATTACATTATTTCCTGAGTGAAAGACTATACTATCCGCATGCTCTGCGGCACGGATGCGCAAAGGGTTTGCGTTGCGCTTAATGTGTGGCAGCCCAAGATTCACCTTGCCCAGATGCAAGCCAAGGAGAGTGCCATGATCTTCGACCTGCCGATGTTTACGTTGATCCATGTTGTCATCAGTGTTTTGGGAATCATCTCGGGGCTGGTCGTCGTCGGAGGGCTGATGGCCGGAGCCCGGCTTGAAGGCTGGACGGCCTTTTTCTTGGCGACCACCCTCTTCACCAGCCTGAGCGGATTCGGCTTTCCGTTCACACAGGTTTCCCCGCCGCACATTGTCGGGGCCATTTCGCTGGTGGTGTTGGCCGTTTGCCTTGCCGCCCGCTACTGGAAACATTTGGCAGGCAAATGGCGCGCAACCTATGTCGTCACAGCGGTGACTGCGCTTTACCTCAACACCTTCGTGTTGGTCGTACAGCTGTTCGTCAAGACGCCGCCCCTCGCGCAATTGGCGCCTACACAGCAGGAACCCCCATTCGCCGTGACGCAAGTGCTGATATTGGCGCTGTTTGTATACCTGGGATGGGCGGCGTTGCGGGGTTTTCGCCCGACAAGGTTCGGTTCTTAACGCAGCAGGAGAGTCCCCACCATGCGCCGCCTATTCATTGCTTTCGGCCTTGCCTTATTGTCCACGCAAGCCTTCGCTGCAACCTGGAACTGCCGCAACAACGATATGGAAGTCCATTGTGACACCAACAAGTGTGAAATCTCTGATGGCTTCACCCCATTCGACATCAGCCTGAACACCGCCAACGGGGCCTTATCCATTTGCGCCTACTCCGGCTGCTGGGAAGGGCAAGGCAAAGTGATGAAAGCAGGCCAACACATCCTCGCCTCCGGCACCAAGCTCAAATGGACAGGCCCTAACCCGAACAGCGCTGATTTCATCGTTGCCGTGGACACCAGCGACAAGGTGGGATTCATAAAAGGCGCAGGGTTTGCAATGCCAACACGCTGCACGAAAAAATAAAGAGGGGTGCAATTTCAGAAGTTTGCGGCATAATCCACTCTAGATACTTATGGCACGGATGCTGAACAGGCGGGTCACCGGCAAGCGGGTGTTGCGGTGACGGTTGTGTGAATGTACGTTCATAAATTCACATTTAAGGCTTCGCCCTTACCCCTTTCAGCGGACTCCGGCCTTGGCCCGCAGCTCCGCATTTTCAGCTTCCAGCGCTTGCAGGCGTTCGCGTAGTGGCAAGACAGCCGCCGCAACCTCCTCCTCCGTGAAACGCGGCGTGATATGTTGCGGGCAATTCCAGTCAAACGCTTCCAGCCGCATACGCAGAATACGTTCAACCCTGGCTTTATAACCCGGCACACTGACCAGTTGCGCAAGCTCCGGGTCAGCCTCAAGTGCGACCACCTCAATACGCACATACATCTTGAGCCGGGCGCGGTGTGCATAATCCATGAGAAACAAACAGGCACGATCATTTGCAACGGCATTGCCAACACTGATGTATTGCCGATTGCCCCGGAAATCCGCACAGGCAAGCGTGCGCTCATCCACCAGTTTCAGGAACCCGCGAGGCCCTCCCCGGTGCTGGACATACGGCCACCCGCTTTCAGACACGGTCGCCATATAGAAGCTGTCACGCTCGGCAATAAACCTGGCCTCATTCTCCGAAAACCGATCAAAAGCCCGCTGCCCCTTGAAATCAAACCAGAAATCATCCGCCTGCATGGACTTTTGCACAGCACGAACGCTAGGCGTCATGGCAATATCCAGAAAACCGTAAGACATGACCAACCTCCTCTTAATCCAGCTAAAACTGGCCGGAGCCAAAAGCCCCGGCCCATGCATGATCAGGCTGCCTCAGCTACCCGGACGACAGGAAAGTCGATATCCGTCTTGGCAACTTCGTTGAGGTAATTGGTGAAAGTGTTTTCAGCCACCAGACCGACAATTTCCACGATCTGTGCATCACTGAAACCAGCCAGACGTACCGCGGCCAGATCAGCATCACTGACATGCCCTCGCTCACGCGCGACTTTGGCCGCGAACCCCACCGCAGCATTAGCCTTGGCATCCGCTGACGTACCACGGCGATTACGTTCAATTTCTGCCTGATCCAGCTTCACCATATTCAGGCCAAGATAGGAATGGGCCGACAGGCAGTAATCGCACCCGTTGACCTGTGCAACCGCCAGCGCGATACGTTCGCGTGTTTTGGCATCCAGGCTGCTGGAAAGACCACCGTGAAAATTAACGTAGGCAGACAGTGCCGCCGGACTCAGTGCGATCAGACGAAACAGGTTAGGAACCGTACCCAGTTGTTGACGGATAATATCGAGCGTGCTTTTCGAAGCTTCAGGGGCATTATCGAAAGCAGGAATAGTAATACGTGACATGCTTATCTCCTTGAACAACAAGTCGAAATTGACTCGGTAAGGCTCATACTACTACCTTCCATTTATGCTGATAATCATGCAATATTGAGAATAATCTTTCCAAAAAATGGAATAATCAATGGATCGCCTTGAAGCCATGTCCATGCTTATCACCGTCATGGAACAGGGCAGCCTTTCCGCTGCCAGCCGCACCCTGCAAGTGCCCTTGGCAACCTTAAGCCGCAGAATCGCTGACCTGGAATCACGCTTGGGAACCCGGCTGCTGTTGCGTACCACCCGCAAACTCACGTTGACAGACGCCGGAGCTGCCTATATTGAAGCGGCCCGCCGTATTATCGAACAGGTGGAAGAGGCTGAACGTGAAGCGTCTGGCGAATTCATGGCCCCAAAAGGTGAGTTAGTCATCACCGCCCCCATCATGTTTGGCCGCCTGCATGTATTGCCGGTGGTGGCCGAGTTCCTGGCAATGTTCCCGGCAATCAATATCCGCCTGCTCCTGAACGACCGGAATGCCGACCTCATAGAAGAGCATGTGGATATGGCAGTGCGGATCGGCAAACTGCCGGACAGCTCAATGGTCGCAACCCCGATAGGCGAGATGCGGACAGTCACTTGCGCCAGCCCTGCACTGCTCGCTGAGTATGGTATACCGCAACAGCCTGACGACCTGTCACGCTTGCCCTGTGTCATGGTGGATACGCCCATGCCCTCACCCGCATGGCGATTCAGGGATGCGCCATCAGGCTTGCCGTTCGATGTCCCGATCCAACCGCGCCTGTCCGTCACCACCACAGAAGCCGCCGCCCAAGCAGCCATCCTCGGCGTTGGCGTCACCCGCTTGCTGCGTTACCAAACTGCCGAAGCTGTCGCCAAAGGGGCGTTGGAAATCATCCTGGAAGCCTATGAACCACCCCCTGCCCCCATCCATTTGCTGCACGCTTCACGCGGGCGCATGCCACTCAAAATGCGCCGCTTCCTCGATTTCGCCGCACCCCGGCTCAGGAAGGCATTAGGGCAATGAAGCCCCTTCATTTCGATCCCCACCAAACACAACCCACTTGCCCATCTTCATCCACCACAATTGGTTACGGGCAATTCCAGGATTCGCAAGCAAACATGGGTGCAATTTCAGAAGTTTGCGGCATAATCCACTATAGATGACACAAACTAAACGCCATTAGCGTTTAGCGGTAAAATCCATAAAAAAACACCCTGGAGGCTGACGCGATATGACCCTTCATTCTGAATTGGTCCAGGCGGTGCAGCGGCTTTCCTGCTGCCGCGACCTGGACGCAGTGATGGCAGTGCTGCGCGAAACGGCGCGGAACCTGACCGGTGCCGATGGCGTGACCGTTGTCCTGCGCGATGGCGACCTATGCCACTACGCCGACGAAAATGCGATTGCCCCGCTATGGAAAGGGCACCGTTTTCCCATGAAAAATTGCATCTCCGGCTGGTGCATGCTGCATCGCCAACAGGTCGCCATCCCCGACATTTACCTCGACCCACGCATCCCGCATGACGCTTACCGGCCAACGTTCGTCCAGAGCCTGGCCATGACCCCCATCCGTTCGGAAGACCCGATCGGTGCCATCGGCGCTTACTGGGCCAGCCACCATCACGCCAGCACGGAAGAGCTGGAAATCCTGCAAGCCCTCGGCGATTCGGCCTCCGTCGCCATCGCCAACGTCCAGCTGATCGACTCCCTAAAGGAGGCCAACCGGCGCAAGGACGAATTCCTGGCCATGCTGGCGCACGAACTGCGCAACCCTATCGCCCCCATCCGCAACGCCCTGCACGTCCTGCGGCTGCGGCCAGACGATGTGGCGACGGTCGAGCGGGCGCGGGAAATGATGGAGCGGCAGGCGCGGCATCTGGCCCAGATCGTGGACGACCTGCTGGACGTATCGCGCCTCACCCAAGGCAAGGTCACGCTCCGCCGTGAACGGCTGGATCTTGCCCGGCTAGTCCGGCAATGCGCCGAAGACCGCCAGGGCCTGCTCGAAATGGCCGGGCTGACGCTGGATATCCAACTTCCCCAGGCTCCTGTCTGGGTCATGGGCGACACCATGCGGCTGACCCAGGTTCTGGGCAATGTGCTCGACAATGCAGGCAAGTTCACCCCTTCCGGCGGCGCAGTGACTGTGCGCCTGACAGTGGATGGGCAGGGGAAACACGCCGCCGTCGCCATCCGCGACACGGGGATCGGCATTGAAGCGGAAATGCTCCCTTACGTCTTTGAGACGTTTGCCCAGTCAGACCGTTCGCTGGACCGCAGTCGGGGCGGGCTGGGGCTGGGGCTATCGGTCGCCAAAGGGCTGCTTGAAATGCACGAAGGGACGATAGCAGCGGCCAGCGCAGGCAACGGGCAAG